>CAOKVW010000025.1 GCA_948472955.1 uncultured Clostridium sp.
TTCTAACTGCAAGCTTAGATACACAAAATCTTTCATTTATTTTTAATACCAAATGTCACCTAGCAGGGAAACTTGCAAAAAAAGTCGAAACTTAAATAAGGAACGTCCCTTGAACTAATCTGAAAAATGTAGTATAATACGAAAAGCAAATTCAAAAAAGAGGAGAATGGATATGTTTGAAAAATTACAAGCAGTGGAGGAAAGGTATGAGGAATTAACAAAATTAATTGCAGACCCAGAGGTAATAGCAAACCAAGCAGAATGGCAAAAATTAATGAAAGAGCATGCAAGCATAGAAGATATCGTATTAAAATTCAGAGAATATAAAAAAGTAAAAAAAGAAATGGAAGAAGCAGAAGAATTAATGCAAGACCCAGAAATGAAGGAATTAGCAGAAGCCGAATATTATGAAGCAAAAGAAAATCTGCCAAAAATAGAAGAAGAATTAAAAATTTTATTAATTCCAAAAGACCCAGATGATGATAAAAACATTATGTGTGAAATTAGGGCAGGAGCTGGAGGAGAAGAAGCAGCCTTATTTGCAGGAACATTATTTAGAATGTATACCATGTATGCAGAAAAAAAGAATTGGAAATTAGAAGTATTAAACGAAAATGAAACGGGACTAGGAGGATACAAAGAAATATCTTTCATGATTACGGGAAAAGGAGTTTATAGTAGATTAAAGTTTGAAAGTGGAGTGCATAGAGTGCAAAGAGTTCCTGATACAGAAAGTAGTGGAAGAATCCACACATCAACCGCAACGGTTGCTGTATTACCAGTAGTAGAAGATGTAGAAATAGAAATCAATCCAGCTGATATTAAAATGGAAGTATTTAGGGCTTCTGGAGCAGGAGGACAACATATTAATAAAACGTCATCAGCTGTAAGACTTATTCATGAGCCAACAGGAATTGTTGTAGAATGTCAAACAGAAAGGTCACAATTCCAAAATAAAGATAATGCTATGAAAATGCTTAGAACGAAACTATATGAAATAGAAAAGGAGAAGCAAGACAGCGAAATAGCTAATAGTAGAAAAACACAAGTTGGTTCAGGAGATAGAAGTGAAAAAATTAGAACTTATAATTATCCACAAGGAAGAATTACAGACCATAGAATAGGAATGAGCATTTATCAAATGGAAAATTTTTTAAATGGTGATATTGATGAAATGATAGATAACTTAATTGCAGCAGATAGAGCAGAAAGATTGAAGGGCGAAGAATAATTTAAAAGTCAAGAAAGCTACCTCAAATGTTGGAAAAGTAACATTTGGGGTAGTTTTGTGAATGAGACAAGTTTCTTTCAAATAAACTAGAATAATACAAATTAGTAAAGGAGATGCTTTCATGGAAGAAATATTAAAAACAACCATGTTAGGCTTGTTTTTTGGGACGTTTGGTACTACCTTAGGAGGTATCATAGGAGTCATCATAAAAAAGCATTCTAATAAATTTTTAAGTTTTATATTAGCATTTGCTTCTGGATTAATGATGGCTGTTATATGTTTTGATTTAATACCAGAAGCTCTAGAAATTAGCACAATAGCAAATATAGTATTAGGAATTGTTGCAGGAATTATAGCTATGATATTTTGTGATTTACTAGTAGAGAAGAAATTCAATCAAAAAATTGAATTAAAAAAGGGAAAGAATACTTTGCTAAAAACAGGAATTATTGTATCCATTGGATTAGCAATTCATAATTTTCCAGAGGGATTGGCGATAGGTTCTGGCTTTGAAGCATCTATGAGATTGGGATTGAGCTTGGCTTTAGCTATTTGCTTACATGATATACCAGAAGGAAGATTCCAAAGTAGACACTAAATGAAATATGCTTAAGAAAAGGATTTGAGTTCAAGTTAATTGATAACAAAACATATTTTGTTGAAAAATAATCAACAAGGTATGTATTTTTTTACTATATTATGATATAATGAGTTGCAATAATGTAACTGATAGATTACAAGTCAAATAAAAAATTGGGAAGGTATGGTTATGAGAAAGATACTAATAATCTCCACGGGAGGTACAATATCACAATCACATACAGAAAAAGGTATTGCAGTCAGTAATGAAAAATCTTTTAGTGGTGATACATTTGCAAATGTTTTAAATAATTTAAAAGAAGAATTAAATATTGATGTTATCGATTCCAAAACAATTTTGAATAAGGATAGTTCCAATATCATTCCAGAAGATTGGAAAAAAATTATAGACATTATTGTAGAAGAATATGATAATTATATGGCATTTATAGTTACGCATGGCACAAATACTATGGGGTATAGTTGTGCAGCAGTTTCTTATGCGATAGGAAATGTAGGAAAACCAATCGTATTTACTGGTTCACAAGTATCATATGGAATGATAGGAACAGATGCAGTCATGAATTTAGAGAATGCAATCAGAATTATAGCAGATGATGAGTGTGAATTAGCAGGGGTGTGTTGTGTATTTGGGAGTAAAGTGATAACTGGAACGAGAGTAAAAAAGAAAACAGAATTTGATTATGATGCCTTTAAAACTTTTGGTAAATTACCAGACCTTGCTAATATAGGCAATCGTATTGTTTATAATAAAGAAGCATTAGAGAAACATTTGAGTTTTATGGGTCGTAAATCAAAGATGAAAAGTGAACTTATAGTAAAAAATAAATTTGATACCAATATAATGTCTTTAACAGAATTTCCGGGATTAAAAGTGAGCCATTTTAAAGCATTGGTTGAAAATGGTATTAAAGGATTTATATTAAGAGCAACCGGAGCAGGAGATCCTAATATTGCAAAAGCAGATGAGAACTATGAAAATTTAAGAGAAGCATTTGAATATTTACAAAGAAAACAAATACCAATTGTTGTGACAACACAGGCACCTGACGGAGTAGCAAGTATGAGAATAAATGAGCCACGGACAATTAGCATTGGAATTGGGAGCAATACCTGCTTGGGATATGAGTATGGAAAGTATGGTTACAAAATTGTCTTGGTTAATAGGTAACGGTTATTCTTATAAAGAAATACAACAAAAAATGGTAACATCGTTAAGAGGAGAAATCAGAAATGAAATTTGATTTGACAAATGCAAAAGAATATACTATTATTTAATTACAAAATAAATGTGTTTGATTCCGATGGTCAAACTTGTAGACATGTGTGTAATGCAACTACACACATATTTTTTTTGCTCAAAAATAGAGCAGACTGCAACTATCTACTCTATCGGCTTATGTATGTCTACAATTAGTCTTTGTCCGATTGCTCATCTTTACAAGCGAACAAAACAAAAAATTTTAAAATTTTTCCAGCAACAGTATCATCCAATTTTTGTAAATACAAAAATTTGCATATTTTGTAAGCTTATGATAATCTATATGAAAATTAGATAGAATGGGGAGAAACAAAATGTTTATAAAAGAAGTTAAAATTATTAATTTATTAGATGATATAAAACACTTAGAAGAAGTATCAGAATGGATATGGAAACAATGGGACAAGGAACATAATAGTAAATTAGAAGATGCCATTTATAGGTCAAAACATTCCTTAAAGGATAACGATATTCCTCAAATGTATATTGCTAAATACAAAGAAGAGGTAATAGGAGTTGTTTCCATATGGAGGAATGATTTGAAAGCTAGACAAGATTTATACCCATGGATGGCAGCATTATTTGTTAAAGAAGAATATAGAAATAAAGGGGTAGGAACATTATTACAAAAGAGAGTAATAGAGGAAACTAGAAAAATGGATTATGAATATCTATATTTAATTACAGACCATCAAAACTATTATGAAAAAATGGGGTGGAAATTTTTAGAAAAAGCACCTTTAGGAGATGGACATGATACTAAAATTTATAGATATGATTTAAATTAGGGAGAAATAAAAAATGGATATAAAAAAAGAGTATGATATGTCTTTTGGAAGTAGAGCTAAAAATTGGGATAATGAGGCAAGAATAGAAAGATCCAAAAAGGTAGCCGAAAAAATAAATGAAATAATAGGAAATGAAAAATATAATTCAATCATGGAATACGGATGTGCTACTGGACTTATTGGTTTGAATTTATGTGATAGATTCGAAAAAGTAACACTTATGGATTCAGAAAAAGAAATGATTAAAATAGTAAAAGAAAAACTAGATAAAAGTAAGAAAAGTAATGTGTTTCCTATTCAAATTGATTTAATGGATAGGGCATATAAAGGAGAAAAATTTGATTTAATATATACCTCTTTAACACTACATCATATATTGGATATAGAAAAGATAATTAAAATATTTTATAATTTACTTAATGAAAATGGTTCGTTATGCATAATTGACTTAGATAAAGAAGATGGTAGTTTTCATATAAATCACAAAGATTTTAATGGACACAATGGATTTGAACACACATATATAGAAAATATATTTAAAAGTGCAGGATTTTCAAGTATAAAGTCAGATACTTTTTATAATGGAGAAAAAATATATAAAGAAAAAATTATACCGTATTCATTATTTTATACGGTGGGATATAAAAAATAAATGTGCAAAATGCAAAATTGAATCGCTATTATTCAAAATAAGTCGTATGTGTTGTACTACGAATACAACACATATGACTTATTTTTTCAGTTTAATAAGCCCTTTCAATCAACAATTTATATGTGAATATTCAAGTTTTTCTAGCATATAAATTGAATAAATACTAATAAATACGAATTTAAAAATTCGCATATTTATATTCTATGAAAGAACAGGAGAAACTATGAACGAAACATTTAAAATTAATGTGTATTTTGATGAAAAGGGTGAAGAAATAGAAAATTTAATAGTTCGTTTTTTGTCAAGGAGGATAAATGCTTGAAACAATAAAAACAGTAATTTATAAAGTGGCCATTTATATAAGACTATCCAAAGAAGACGTAGACAAAGGCTATGATGAAAGCGAAAGTATTACCAATCAAAAATCCTTATTAACAGAATATGTAGAGAATTTAGGCTGGGAATATGAATTAGTAGAAACTTATATTGATCCAGGATATACAGGGACAAACTTTAACAGACCAGATTTCCAAAGAATGATAAGAGATATCGAAAATGGAAAAGTAAATATGGTCATAACGAAAGACTTATCTCGTTTAGGTCGTGATTACATAGAAACAGGAGAATATATTGAAAAATGGTTTCCAGAACATGAAGTTAGGTATGTTTCTGTAACAGATGGAATAGATACTTTTGCCACTAATAATGGCAATAATGATATAGCACCATTTAAATCTATCTTAAATGATATGTATTCCAAAGACTTATCTAAAAAGATTAGGACAGCCTTACATACCATGCAAAAACAAGGAAAATGGGTAGGAGGAAAAACAGCATTAGGATATATAAAAAATCCAAACGATAAAAACAAATTAATCATTTGTGAGCCAGAAGCTGAAATAGTAAGAGCCATTTTTCATAAGGCTAGTTTACGGAGAAGAAGTAGGAGCCATCAAAAATTATTTAAATGATAACAAAATACCAACAGCGAATCAAATAAGGTATAACAAAGTAACTTTTTGGGAAAATAAAACAGTCAAAAACATCTTAAAAAACGAGGTATATATTGGAAATACTGTGCAAAATAAGAGAAGTAGAATAAGTTATAAAAACAGAAAATTAAGAAGTAATCCACAAGAACAGTGGAACATTGTGGAAAACACACACGAACCAATTATTGAAAAGCAGCTTTTTGACAAAGTACAAAAAATGGTAATTGTGCAAAAATATAATAGGAATGAAAAAAAGCATAAGTTTTTATTAGATGGATTATTATTTTGTTATGAATGCAAACACAAAATAGGGGTAAGAACAAGAAAAAATGGAAAATTAGATATGGTATGCAATAATTACCGTAGAAACTCAAAATTAGGACTTTGTACTTCACATGGGTTTAGTTATGAAGCATTAGAAAAAAGCATAATACAATACATAAAAAACTTATTTTTAGCAATCGATAGCAAAAAGATAGAATTGAACATAAAAAATAATAGAACAAAACAAGATTATGGAAAAATGTTAAAACAGAAACAAATAGAAATTAACCTTATAAAAGATAACATAGACAAAATGTATATTGACAAATTAAATGGTAAAGTTAGCGAAGAAATGTATGAAAGGCTATTTAACAAACTAATCAATGAAGTAAATCAAAAAGAAAAGGAATACAATGAGTTAAAAAACAAAAAAGAAGATGCTATGCAAGATGATAGTAAAGAAATTGAAAGAATTGTTAAAGAATTCTTGAAATTAGAAAAGCCGACACCTGAAATTATGAAAGTAATGATTAATAAAATAGAAATTCACCAAGATAAGCAAATAGATATCATTTTTAATTTCAAAAAATTGCAGACTTCATTAAAAAGTCGTAATAAAAACTTGCAACAAATCTGTAAAAGTGATAGTAAAAACTTGCATAAGAGTTAAAAGAATTGTATAATATACATTAGAGGTGATAATTCATGCTAAAGAGAAAAATAACAAAAACACTTATGGATTGGAAAAATGAAGAAAATAAGCAATGTTTATTAGTACGAGGAGCTAGACAAGTAGGAAAAACTTTTATAATAGAACAATTTTGTAAAGAAAACTATGAAAGTTATATTTATATAAATTTTGATTTATCTCCAACACTAAAAGATATATTTAATGGTGATTTAGATGCCCATACTTTAATTATGAAATTAGAGGTAACATTTCCAGATATAGAAATAAAACCAGGAAAAACAGTTTTGTTTTTAGATGAAATTCAAAGTTGTCCAAATGCTAGGGTTGCTTTAAAAAGTTTTGCAATGGATAAAAGAATTGATGTTATAGCATCAGGTTCATTACTTGGATTATATTATAAAGAAATAACATCCTATCCTGTTGGTTATGAAAAAATTGTAGATATGTATCCACTTGATTTTGAAGAGTTTTTATGGGCGGTTGGAATAAAAGAAAATCTAATTTTAGAAATCAAAAAATGTTTTGAAAATAGAGCACCAATTGACGAATATATATTAACACAATTAAATAAACAATTTAAAATGTTTTTAATAGTAGGTGGAATGCCAAGAATTGTGGATGAATATGTTAAAGAAAAAAGCTTAGGCAAAGTTATGTCTTTACAAAAATCAATGATTGAAGATTATAAATTAGATGTTGTAAAATATGCAGAAACGACAATTAGACAAAAAGTGTTAAATACATTTGATAGTATTCCTGCACAATTAGCAAGAAAAAATAAGAAATTTTCTTATGTAAATATTTTAGAAGGGGAGAAGAATGTAGGAGAAAGAAAATATAGCAGTAGTATTGAATGGTTAAAAAATGCTGGAATTATTAACTATTGTTATAATCTTACAGAGCCAGCAGCTCCATTAAAATCAAATTTGCGTTTAGATTGTTTTAAAATATATATGAGAGATACAGGGCTCTTAATATCAATGTATGAAGAAGGAATACAAAAAGATATATTAAATGATGAATTATATATTAATGAAGGTGCTATCTTAGAAAATGTATGTGCTGAAGAAATTCAAACTCGATATAGTGATGTAATGTATTATGAAAAAAAGAGTAAATTAGAAATGGATTTTATATTAAACATTAATGGAATTGTAACAGCAATTGAAGTAAAATCAGGAAATAATAAACAATCAAAATCTTTAAATTCAATTATTAATAATTATAAAACAGTATCAAGATATATTAAATTAGAAAAAGATACAAATATATATGTTGATAGTTTAGGAATTGAACATTATCCTTTATTTATGATGATGTTTATATAAAATGCAAAACCGACTAATTTAATATTCCATATTAGATTAGTCAAAACAAAAAATCAAAACTGTCTACTTTGACCTCAACCAGAAGGAATATCCATGGCAGTACCAATGAAAAACGGAGGAATGAAAATATCAAAAGTAATATTTTATGTAGTATTATCAGGAATAACAACAGGGATAGGAGCCTTCTTTGGTGCCATTGTAGGGTCCATATCAGAGGAAATAATCAGTATTTGTTTAAGCTTTGCCGCCCGGTGCCATGTTATATATTGTATCAGGAGAATTAGTACCAGAAGCCAACACTTTATATCATGGAAGAATGACAGCTGTTCGGAAATATGATAGGATTTTTAATCGGTATTTTTGCCACAACTATTTAGGGACAATTGGGGATTTCTTAGCTGTAGCATTTTAATGCGTACAGATAAGTTATGCCTTTAGGTTCGTTTCCTTTTGCTCCTAATTACCTTACTAAAACACGAAAAAATGTTTGAAAATTTTGTTATTTTTATTGACTTTTGAAGCTAGTAATTGTATAATTTAACAAGAAAATAAGAGAGAGCAGAATGTGCTTGCCATCTACAAAAAATATATAAAGTCAATCAATAGAAGGAGAAAAAACATGAAAAACGTTTTAGAAGGATTAAATGACAAACAATATGAAGCAGTAGTAAACACAGAAGGACCATGCCTAGTCATTGCTCGGTGCAGGAAGTGGAAAAACAAAAGTATTAACCCATAAGATAGCCTATTTAATAGGAGAAAAAGGAGCCAAACCATGGGATATATTAGCCATCACATTTACCAATAAAGCAGCCAATGAAATGAAAGAAAGAATCGTAAATCTAGTAGGAGATTTAGCAAAAGACATCTGGATGGGAACCTTCCACTCCATTTGCGTGCGAATTTTAAGAAGATTTATTGACCGAATTGGATTGGATTCTTCCTTTATCATATTTGATACAACAGACCAAAGAGCACTAGTAAAAGCTTGTTTGAAAGATTTAGCCATTGACGATAAATTATTTACAGACAGGAGTGTATTATCTGAAATTAGTAATGCCAAAAATGAGATGCTAGAGCCAGAACAATATACACTAAGGGTCAATGGAGATTTTAGAAGAGAAAAAATAGCAACTGTTTATGAATTATACCAAAAAAGACTAAGAGAAAACAATGCCATTGATTTCGATGACATTATTAATTATACCATAAAAATCATGATGGGAAATCCAGACATATTAGACTATTACGCTAATAAATTTCAATATGTGTTGGTAGACGAATATCAAGATACGAATAAAGCACAATTTACTTTAATTACCCTATTTGCTTCCAAAAATGGAAACATTACAGTAGTTGGAGATAATGACCAACGGAATCTATTCTTTTAGAGGAGCAGATATTTCAAACATATTAAACTTTGAAAGAGATTTTCCTGGAACAAAAATCATAAAATTAGAGCAAAACTACCGTTGTACCCAAAATATTTTAAAAGCAGCTAATAGTGTCATCAAAAATAATGAGGTCAAATACAAAAAAGAACTTTGGACACAAAACGATGAAGGAAATTTGCCACAGGTTTATCAAGCAGACAATGAATATGACGAAGGAGCTTATATTGTAGAGCAAATTGAACATCTAAAAAGAGAAGAATACTATAAATATTCAGATTTTACCATCTTATATAGAATGAATACACAATCTAGAGCAATAGAAGATATTTTAAGAAGAGAAAATATTCCTTATAAAATCATAGGTGGTTTGAAATTCTATGAAAGAAAAGAAATCAAAGACATAATTGCTTATTTACGATTAATACAAAATAGTAGTGATAACTTAAGCTTAAAAAGGATTATCAATGAGCCCAAAAGAGGAATTGGAAAAACAAGCTTAGAAAAAATAGAGCAATTAGCCATTACCCATGAACTTTCTATGTATGAAATCATTAAAAAAGCAGATGAATATGGGCTAAATAGAGTCTACCTAAACTCGAGAGAATTTGTTAATATCATAGAAGAATTACGAACCCAAAAAGATAATTTAACAATCTCGGAATTAGTCAAATTAACGCTAAAAAAATCTGGTTATAGCAAAGCATTAGAACAAGAAAATACAATCGAGGCAGAAAACAGAATTGCCAATTTAGAAGAATTTTTAACAGTAACCATAGAATTTGAAGAAGAATTTGCAGAAAATTCATTAAGTGAGTTCTTAGAAGGAATTACTTTATCCAGTGATTTAGACAACATGGAAGAACAAGAAGAATCCGTTACCTTGATGACCCTTCATAGTGCAAAAGGACTTGAATTTCCAGTTGTATTCCTAGTTGGAATGGAAGAAGGAATTTTTCCGGGACACCAATCTATGATGGAACCACAAGAATTAGAAGAAGAAAGAAGATTGTGCTATGTAGGTATTACAAGAGCTAAGGAAAACCTGTTTTTAACTTGCAGTAAACAAAGAACGATATTTGGTTCCACTAGTTATAATCCAGTATCAAGATTTTTAGAAGAAATTCCGCAAGAATTACTAGAAGGATATGAGCAAGCATTTGGACAAGTTTCTAATAAAGACCAAATGTTTCAAGATTCTCCTTATACTTGGAATTACGGAAATAAAAATAATTCTGCTGTAAAAACTTATAAAGTAAATGAGAAAGAACCAGCTTTGGCAGCTAAAAGTAATAGTAATTTTGCTTTTCGAACAGCAGAAAGCTTCTTAAACAATCTAGGTAAAAAAGCCTCTCATAGCAAAACCGTTGATTTATCACAATATAAAGCAGGTGTGAGGGTATTTCATAAGAAATTTGGAGAAGGTATCATCAACAAAGTAGAACCAGAAGGAGAAGACCTAAAAGTAGATATCAACTTTGACAAAGCAGGACATAAAAGATTAATGGCAAAATTTGCCAATCTAGAAATTATAAAATAAAAGAAAAATCCTCAGTTATAGAAACAACTGGGGATTTGTACATTAAAAATGTATAAAATTTTTCAAAATGGAAAAACTAAAGTAAGAATATGAAAAGAAAGGAAGGATAAAAATGGCAGACTTAAATCAAATGGAATTACAACATCTAAGACATCTAATAGGAGCACATGAAACGGCATATCAAAAATTAAATACTTATTCTTCACAAGCTGTTGACCCTCAAATAAAACAACTATTTTCAAAGTCAGCACAAGATGCATTAAATACAAAACAAAAATTAATGACATTTTTAAACAATTAAGGAGGTAAAGGAAATGGATGAGAAAATAATGGTAAACGATATTTTAGGAAGTGTAAAAGCAGACCTAACAGCATATCAAACCGCCATATCAGAATGTGAAAATATGCAATTAAGACAAACTTTTCAACAAATTAGAAATAATGACGAAAGCTTTCAATATGAATTATTCAAAATAGCACAATCAAAAGGATATTATGTTCCAGCCCAAAAGGCAACTACAACTGAAATCAGCACAGTCAAAACAGAATTGCAATAATATCTAAAAAGAAGATTTTAGGGACTAGGACGTAGATGAGGGGACACGGGGACGTAGATAATGTCCCTTTTTTTTTGCTTTTTATTTGAAGTTATAAAAAAAGGGACATTATCTACGTCCCCATGTCCCCATTTTTTCGAATTGGCAAAATTTAAAAATAGGAGATAAATGAAATAAAAAGAAGATAAACATATAAAAAGGAAAAAAACTTACGGAAATTCAGAATACAAACTCATTGCAAAAAACAAAAAAATACAATACTATAATACTGAATTTTAAATTCATGATAAGAAAAAATAATTAAGATACGAAGGAGATTGATGTCGGAGATGTTAAAAAAAGTAATGATACATGCAAGAAGAAGTATAAAAGTTATCGTACTTTTTATGATTTCAGCTTTTTTAATTATAAGTACAATTGCCTTTTTATATAAACCTACCTATAGTGTTTTTATGAATGGAGAGCAAGTAGGATATACCGAAAACAAAGCAGAATTGCAACAAAAAATCAATACATACATAGAAAATGGGGAAGAAGAAAGCAAAAGTGTGGCATTTGTACAAGTGGCTAATCTTCCTAATTATAAATTGTGTTTGTTAAAAAAAGATGTTGTAGCAAACGATGAAGAAATATTTGGACAAGTGAAAGAACAAGGAGTTACCTATTATCGTTATTATGCGATATTAGACAATCAAGAAGAGAAATTTTATGTTTCAAGCTTTGAAGAAGCAGAAAAAGTAGTTAATAATTTAAAAGAAAAGAACAGTTCTAATATAGAACATATATCAATTGTGGAAAAATATGAACAAAAATTAGAGGATTTAATCACCTCAGAAGAAGCGGTATCAAAATTATATAAAGAAACAGATAAAACAGTTACATTAGCACAAAATAAACCCAAAAGCAATGGTGCTAAATATGAAGCAACAGGAAGTGTGAATACAGCACTTGCAACATCAGGAGGAAAAGCAAACATTGGGGTATCTCTAATTAGACCCATAGCAGGAACCATTACATCAAGATTTGGCGTTAGAAGTAGTATTAGAGTTTCCTCTCATACTGGTTTAGACATTGCGGCTTCAACAGGAACTCCAATTGCTGCTGCAGCATCGGGAACTGTAACTTTTTCAGGCTATAAAGGTTCTTATGGCAATATGATTGTCATATCTCATGGAAATGGAGTACAAACTTATTATGGACATTGTAGCAAACTATATGTATCAGCAGGAACACAAGTGTCACAAGGACAATCTATTGCGGCTGTTGGTTCAACAGGGAATTCAACAGGACCACATTTACATCTAGAGGTAAGATTAAATGGAGTTGCTTATAATCCACAAAACTATGTATATTAAAAATAAAAACAATTCGAACGATAAAAAGCCCGAATTGTTTTTTGTTTCTAAGTTAAAAATATTTCATTCCTATATCAATGGCATTTTTCTTAATCATAACTTTTCCATGTTCTAATAGTTTGCATTCAAAATGATTAGAAAAAGAAGGGAATTTTCCAAATTCCGATAAAATAGCATAAAGTAAATCGATAGAATCTTGTTCTGTATCCAACTGTTTCAAAACTAAATAATAGGTATCTTTCCATAAATATAGAATCGTATTCTTAGCCAATTTCTTAAAATTTAATTTATGTAGGGTATTGATGGCATGGCAACATTCACAGAAGGTATCAAAATTCTCAAAAGAACAGATAAGTTGCCCACTTGAACTGTCAAAGTGTTTTCTTTTAGCAATTAATTTTTTCTTTTTGCTATTTTTTTCCGGTAAGTATTTCGTAATGGTAAAAACAATAACATCATCGAAAGAAGAAAAAGCTTCAATTAATAATTTACAACCATCTGTATAAAAAGCAACCTCCTTTTCTGCCTTTTTTAATATGTCAGAAAAGATTTCCTGTGTTTCAATGGCTTTTGCCATAATATGATGCACATTGGAATGATTTAACCCCAACTCATCGGAATTAATAATAACACGGATTTTGTTATCCGTAAGTTTTTCAATCTTCATAAAGTAAATTCCTCCTTAATTACTACTAATTATATTATACTACTTATATTATTATATGGAAAGGCACAATTTTTGGTAATTATGATTAGCTATTATTAATGCTATAGGCAAAATTATTATATTTTTTCTAAAGTAACTCTCAAAAATCTAATAATTTACTTGAAAAAATTGTTAATTCAAGATATAATACCAAAAGTAGAATAAAAATGCAATAGCCGTAGCAAAACACAAAATTTGGAGGTAGAAAACAATGACAAAAGAAAAAAACATATGGATATTATTAATATTTATTTTATCAGGACTAGTAGTAGGGGGATTACTAGGAGAATTAGCATCAAAAGTAAGTTGGCTTTGGTGGCTATCTTACAGCCAAAGTTTTGGACTAGAAAATCCAATTGTATTAGATTTAAGTGTACTCAAAATCACATTTGGTTTGATGTTTAAAATTAGCATATCTAGTATTATTGGAATGGTACTTGCGATATTCATATATAAAAAAGTATAATAGGGGCAATTAGAACAAGAAAGGACCGGTTTTTTTGCCAATTAAAATAAAAGAATTACCAGAATTAGAAAGACCCTATGAAAAGCTAGAATGGTATGGAGAAAAAACATTATCCAATGCGGAATTACTAGCTATTATCATAAAGACAGGAACAAGAGAAGAAACTTCTGTGCAATTAGCACAAAAAATATTGAATCTAAATGACACAGAAACAGAAGGTATCAATTTTCTACGAAATATAACCATAGAAGAATTGATGCAAATTAATGGAATAGGGAAAGTAAAGGCAATTCAATTAAAAGCAGTTGGAGAATTAGCAAACCGAATGATGATGCCAACCAATTTTAAAAGAATAACCATAAAAGAACCCTATGATTTAGCCAAAATTATGATGGAAGAGTTAAGATTCCAAAAAGAAGAAATTGTCAAAATTGTGATATTAAATAATAAAAATCAGGTACTAAAAATGAAGGACATTGCTATTCGGAGGAACTAATTTTGCCAATGTTTCTATCACAGATATTTTAGAAGAACCTATCAAAATGAAAGCACCTAAGATTATTCTAGTACACAATCATCCAAGTGGAGACGCCACACCAAGTGGACAAGACATAGTATTTACCAATCAATTATATGATGCCACAACTTTATTAGGAATTCAATTATTGGACCATTTGGTAATAGGAAATAAAGCTTATACCAGTATTTTTTCAAAAATGATTTCAGAAACAAAAGAAGAAATGAGACAAGGGGACAGGCCTAATTTGTCTCATAAAACACCAAATTTATAAAGAGACAAATTGGACCTGGTCCCAATTGTCCCAAAAGAAAGGAAAGAAGAAATGAAATTTTTTACATTTGGCTCAAAAGATATAGGAATTGATTTAGGAACAGCTAATATTTTAGTAACATTAAAAGGAAAAGGAATTGTATTAAAAGAACCATCTGTTGTTGCTATTGACAAAAAAACAGGTGCGATTATGGCAACAGGAAATGAAGCAAAAGAGATGTTACGGAAGAACACCAGAGCAAATCAAAGCAGTTAGACCATTAAAAGATGGTGTCATTGCAGATTTTACAGCCACACAATTAATGCTTAAAAATTTAATTGAAAAAGTAGGAAGAAGGTATAGTATAGGAAAACCAAGAGTGGTAGTTGGTGTACCTTCTGGAATCACAGAGGTAGAAGAAAGAGCAGTAGAAGAATCTGTCATGCAAGCAGGAGCCAAAGAGGTATATCTTATCGAAGAACCGATGGCAGCAGCTATTGGAGCAACTTTAGATGTAGGAGAACCAAGCGGAAATATCATTGTAGATATTGGAGGAGGAACGACAGAAGTAGCTGTTATTTCATTAGGAGGCATTGTAGTAAGTCATTCTTTGCGAGTAGCAGGAGACGAACTAGATGATGATATTGTCAATTATATCAAGCGTGAAATGAATTTAGCAATTGGAGAAACAACAGCAGAGCAAATAAAAATGCACATAGGATGTGCTAGTCCATTGATGACAGAAATGTCTATGGAAGTAAGAGGAAGAGACTTAACGGATGGATTGCCTAGAAATGTAAAAGTAACTTCAACACAAATAGAAGAAGCAATTAGAGAATCAGTTGGTAAAATTGTAGAAATCGTAAAAATAACATTAGAAAAAACACCACCAGAATTAGCTTCTGATATTATGGAAAAAGGAATTATATTAGCAGGTGGAGGAGCTTTAATTCAAAATTTGGATAAATTACTAAGTAAAGAAACAGGAATGCCAGTTTATGTGGCAGAAGAACCACTAGATTGTGTGGTAAGAGGAACGGGTAAAACATTAGAGGACTTAGAAAGACTAAAAACTGTTTTGATCAATAGCAGAAAAAAAAGATAAGGAGTAAAAAATGTATCGAAATAAAAAAGCCGGAATAATAGGCGTTATTATAACTATTATTATTTTAGTATTAATTGTTATTTTTTCCAATGGGGATTCTGATAATTCTTTTTTTGAAAATGCAGCAAGTAACCTAGTTATGCCAATCCAAAATGGGCTAACCTATTTGAAAAATAAAATAGGTGGTAATCATACATTTTTTACAGATATCAATCATTTAAAAGAAGAAAACAAGCAATTAAAAGAAGCAAATAGTGAATTAGAACAATCATTAAGAGAATTAGAAAACATCAAAACGCAAAATGAAACGTTAAAAGAATACCTAAATTTAACAGAAAAATATGGAGAATACAAAACCATACCAGGATATGTTATCAACAAAGACATTAGCAATTATTCTAAAACCATTATTATTAACATAGGAAAAAACGATGGAGTGGAAGAAAACATGACAGTTATTGGAGACCAAGGATTAGTGGGACATGTTATTTCAGTTACCAATTCCACAGCTAAAGTACAAACCATTATTGATACAGCAAGTTCTGTCAGTTGTTCTATGAGCACGACAAAAGATAGTATTGTATGCAAAGGAACTTTAGATGATAAATCTTCGTTAAAGGCAATGTATATTCCAACCGATGCCAATATTATTCAAGGAGATAGTATAGAAACTTCTGGATTGGGAGGAATTTACCCAAAAGGAATTCACATTGGAGCAGTTAAAAAAGTTATTAACACACAAAATATGACAGATAGATATGCCATTGTGGAAACGGCAATCGATTTCGATAAATTAGATACCGTACTAGTGATAACCAATAAGTAAAGAGGTGAACCAGATGAAAAAAACAATTATTCATATTGCTTTAATTTTAACAGCTATTTTTATTTATATTTTGCAAGCTAATTTTTTTAATTGGTTCAGTATAGCAGGAATTATGCCTAATCTATTGGTTGTGTTTGTTTTGTTTATCGGATTATTTGGAGACAAAACAATGGGAACTATGTATGGACTGATAATAGGATTAATATTAGATTTAATACTCGGTAAAAGTGTAGGAAATAATATGATTTGTCTAGGTTTAATAGGATTTTTGGCAACTGTATTTGATAAGAATTTTTCGAAAGATAGTAGAATGACAATTATGGTTATGGCAATGGCAGCAACGGCTATTTTTGAAATCTTATCTTATGTTTTAAATTATGTTTTGGTTTCTGTTAATTTGGAAATATTGAATTTTATTAAAATTTTGAGTATCGAGATTGTGTATAATTTGATTTTGACGATTATTTTGTATCCGTTGATGCAGAAATTTGGGTATTATATAGAGAATGAATATAAGGGGAATAGTATTTTGACAAAATATTTCTGATAAATTATCTTGTCAAATATATAAGTTTATCTATTTTTTCTTCGTAATTCCCAACATCGTACAGTCTGTAATTGCATAACAGACTGTAACTTGTTGGTCCCCACGAATTATTACTTCATAAAAAATAGATAAACTTAATAAAAGAAGAAAGTTTAAGAAGGTGATAATTTGGTAAGAAGAAACACCAAAAAGAAAAAAGTCAATATCAATTTAAGATTTAATATTCTAACGGTTTTAATTTATATTGTTGGTATCGTTTTAATTGCTAGATTATTCAGCCTTCAGATTGTGCATGGAGCAGAATATAGAGAACAATCCAATACACGATTAACAAGAGAGAGTATTCTAGAAGCTTCCAGAGGAGCGATTTTAGATAGGACAGGAACAGAGCTAGTTACCTCAAATATGACATTTTCTTTAGAAATGTATAAAAGTAAAGTAGATACCGATACGCTTAATACAGCCATTTTAAATATGATACAAGTATTAGAAAAGTATCAATGCTCGTATTCTGATAGCTTTCCTATTAGTATTGACCCTTTCACCTTTACCATTAGTGACGAAGCCTTAAAAAACTGGAAGAAATCCAATAATCTTGACGAAGATATATCAGCAGAAAAAGCTTTTTACAAATTCAAAGACAAATATAAAATCCAAAATGCCAATATACAAGAGATTAGAAAAATAATAGCTATTCGTTATTTAATTTCTCAGAAAGGTTACAGCAGTACAAGGTCAGTAACCATCTCAAAAAATATTCCAAGAGAAGCGGTAGCTGAATTTAGCGAAGGGTCAGATAGATTTGCTGGTATTAATGTAGTAGTAGAGCCAGTTAGACAATACACCTCTGGAAATTTAGCTTCTCATATATTAGGCTATGCAGGAACCATTAGTAGTGAAGAATATGAAAGTAGAAAAAACTATTATAATCAAAATGACATGATTGGAAAAACAGGAATTGAATACGTATTTGAAGAATATCTTAAAGGAAAAAATGGAACCAAGCAAATTGATATGGCAGTAGACGGAACAACAACAGCTGAATACATTGCACAAGAAGCTGTTGCAGGTTCAGATATTGTTCTTACCATGGATGCCAACCTTCAAAAAACAGCCGAAAATGCATTAGCTGCTAACATACAAAAAATAGCCACAGGAGGTTTTGGAAAAGCTTATGATGCAAGAGCTGGTGCTTGTGTAGTCATGAATGTCAATTCTGGTGAAGTATTAGCAATGGCTAGTTATCCAGACTACAATCCAGCCGACTTTATCGGAGGTATCAGCCAAGAAGCTTGGAATAATTATACCAACAATCAGGCAAAACCACTCGTTAATAAAGCCATACAGAATTCTTATTCACCTGGCTCTACCTTCAAAATGGTAACAGCCATAGCAGGATTAGAATCAGGCGTTATCAACCTAAAAACAAAAATTAACGACACTGGAATTTATACTAAATACAGAGATTACCAACCAAGATGTTGGCATTATACAGACTATCATACTGGGCATGGATGGGTAGATGTTTCAGGAGCCATAGAAAAATCTTGCAACTACTTTTTCTATGAAACAGGAGATAGAATGGGAATTGATAAACTAGTAGAAATCGCTAGATATTTTGGATTAGGAAATAAAACAAGAATTGAATTACAAGGAGAAACAGCAGGTGTTTTAGCAAGTAGAGAAGCCAAGTCAAAAATGCACCCAGATGACCCAAATTGGAATCCGGGGAATACTTTAAATGCTGTTATTGGACAAGGAGACAATGAATTTACGCCTTTACAAATGGCAAAATATATTAGTATGCTTGCCAATGGTGGAAAAAGAATGAATGTCAGCCTTGTCAAGACAATTAGAAATGCAGATGGCTCTGAAGTCTCTAGAGAGGATATCAATCAATTTATTAACAAGAAATTAGGACTAGAGAATGATAATGTAGGGGATATACCAATCAATCAGGGGTACCTAAATGCTGTTTTGGAAGGAATGAAGTCAGTTACGAGTGATACGGGAGGAACTGCTTATGTTCGTTTTAAAGATTTCAATATCAGCGTAGGAGGTAAGACTGGTTCAGCAGAGGCTCCTAATAATAAGGTTCATGCTTGGTTTGTTGGCTTTGCTCCATTCGAAAATCCAGAGATTGCTATTGTGGTAATGGTGGAAAATGGAGGTCATGGAAATTATACAGCAGAAGTGGTAAGAGATATTATGACAGAGTATTTTGGTATGAATACGCAAAATATAGAGGAAGATATGGGGGCTATACCTTACATTGAAATTATGAGATAGAGTTTGGAAAAATAAACTGCGTCTTGTGTCGTTAAAATTTTATTTTAAAATCCTCAAGTACAACTCGTACATTCCGGTTTTAAAATAAAATTTTGCCTAGCAATACTTGTTTCTTTTTTCAAACTAGAATTAAATAAAATGAAGAAAAAAAGGAAGGTAGAAGGATGAAAAATTGTGTTAGTATTAATCTAAAAAAAGATGAAATTGTAATTAAATTAAGTAATGAAGCAGAGCAAGAAGAAATTTTAGAAGCATTAAAAAAGAAATTAACAGAATTAAAAAAATTATATAAAGATGCCAAAACGCCGATTTTAGTTACAGGCAAGGTTTTAAAAAACAAAGAGATTGACGAAATACAAAAAATGATAAAAAATAAAATTGACGTAGAAATCGACTTTGACATGCCAAAAAGTCTAGGATTGCATAGTATAAAAAGAACTTTTGCAAAAGAAATAGCTATTTCAGAAACAAAATTTCATAGAGGGTCTTTGCGTTCAGGACAAAAAATGGAAACAGAAGGTAGCCTTGTCATCATAGGAGATGTGAATTCAGGTGCGGAAGTAATAGCTTCTGACAACATTATTGTATTAGGAGCCCTTAGGGGATTAGCACATGCGGGAGCGAAAGGAAATAAGCAAGCTATCATAGCAGCAGGTTTATTAGATGCTGTACAAATTAGAATAGCAGATGTTGTAAAAGAAATTGAACGTGAAGAAGAACCTATGCATAAACAAGCATATGTCAGTATAGAAGACGATAAAATTATAATAGAATAATCGATTTAACCTAATAGCAATAGAATTAAAGCAATATATAACATCTCATCTTGTACGCCTTCTTGATATAAAAAGAATAATAAACCAAGAATAATAATATCATCTAGATACAATTGGATTCCCAATATTTCAAAAATCGGATTTTCAAGGTCATCAAAAATCGGATTATGGAAGCGAAGGGGTCCAAAAGAATAGTATCTAGATGAGTTATTTTTTTGGGAATTCGTTTGGGAAGAAGAATCAGAATGTTTATCATCAGGAGCTTTGTCCGGAGCAGAGTAATGATGATTACTCGTAGGAAAAGAGTAAGGTCTGTAATATCGATAATAATTATTATAAAAACTAGCCATTATGAGGACTCTCCTTATTATTATCTTTCAAAAGGTCAGCAATTTTAGCAACATTTAATAAATTAGCATATTGGTCTATTTTTCCTTTTTTTTCTTCACGTAGATAAGGTTTTAAAGAATATAATAAATTTGACCTAGGGTCATTAGAATTATTTAATTTTTCCATAACAGATTTCATTTTTAAAATGGTATTCATATCAATTTGACTAAAATCAAAATTCGCATTATTACTACTACTGTTATGGTTAGTACTATTCTCACTAGTTTGTTTATTTTGCGACATCATAGAAGAAAAGTTTTGTATCATTTCAGGAGGGATTTGCGATATAACATCATTTAATTCTCCCTTATTCATCATATCCTTTAATTTATTGATTGTATTTTCATCAAAATTCATATTATCCAAATGAATCACCTCTTTCTTATTATATGAAAAAAAGTAAAAAACTTTACTATTTTTAACTCAAATAAGTAATAACAAAATTTATTCTATTTTTTAACAGAATAAATTTTTAAGTTTAGATTAGTAAAAGTTGAACAATAAAAAACTAAACATAAAATGTTGCAGTTTTCCCCATAAAACTATGTCAATAATTTTTGATTATGATACCCTAAATGCATAAAATTATCTCTATAAA
>CAOKVW010000026.1 GCA_948472955.1 uncultured Clostridium sp.
TTCAAGTTATCAATCGGAAGGAAATCCGATTTACACAACTTTTTCGATAGTCTCGGATTACCAATATACATATTTTACCAGTTTTCACCAAATGTTAAATTTATTTTTTCAAAAAGTCGAAACTTAAAACATATTATATATCAATACTACTTTTTTCAATTTCATTTTTAATACATTTTCTATATGCACTATATCTTTTAAACTCTTCTTGATATTTTTGTAGAATTTGCATTGCTTCTTCTTTTCTACCTTCTTGATACATATGTTCAATTAAGACTACAAGATAATTTGCAATTTCATCATACATTCCACGCTCTTGTCGATTTAAAATAGGCTTTGTTTTTGATTGAATTTTTTTCTTATAATTCGTTTCTATTTTTTCTAGCAAATTACTACTTAATTCTTTATTTCGTGTAATTTCCATAATTTTTAAAATCTCTTGTGTATCTAATTGATAATCCACTTTTAATATTTCTCTTTTTAGATTTTCTGTTAAAAGTTTTTTATCTTTGACTTCTTTATATCCAAATTTAAATAAGTAATAGATTATTAAATCTTCTATATCTTGCTTATTATATTTTTCCATCTTATCATAAAGTTCATATACTAATTCTATTTTCCCTAACATTAGTGTCGTTAAAACTTTCTCTTTCTGTTTATTTTCATCGTTTACTATCCTTTTATACATTTCTTTTACTTGTTCTATTTTTCTTTCTGAATTAAGATTTTTGCAAATTTCAATAGTATATTTTAATGATGGATTAATATCATTTACTTTATATAAATACTTTTCTTTTTCTTCGTACTTTTTTAAAATCTCAGATATTGCTATTATTTTATTGAAAATTATTTCTTTTTGTTCTGGAAGTATCTCTAATTTTTCTAGTTCGTACAAATTTATTAATATTTCTTCATATTGCTGATTTTTCTCCAAATAATCACACATCAGTTGATAAACATACACATTTTCTTTTAAGTTTTCCCTTAAAAATTGCATTACTGATTTTATTCCATTTTCTTCTATTAAAAGTTTAAATATAACTCTATTAGCATATCTACTATGCTTTTGTACTAATAAATTAACTATGGAATTTATCATACTTGTAACAAATTCCTTATTGGTATCACAAAAATCATGTATTACTTTTTCTAAAAAGTGATAAGTCCAAAATACCTCTGCATATTTTTCTATTTTGTTTATATTTTTACTATGATAAATAGCTTGCAAATATCTCACATAATGTTCCTCTATTTTGCTTTCAAGATTCTCATCAATATGATAATAACCTGGTAACAAGCTGTATAATTCTTCATCATCATAAATAAGATTAAATATGTACTCATATGCAGTTACAACATTGTTATATTCTTCTTTTATAAATAATCCTGTAACTGCTCTAAGTAATCTATCTATTTCATCAATCCAAGATGTGTCTCCCTCTACAATTTCTTCCCCTAATCCATAATCATAATATGCAGTACCGTAATATTTACCATTTTTAGCTTCTTTTTCTATTTTATTGATTGTTGCTATTATCTCTTCTAAACTTAAATTTTCAATAAGATTATCCTTATTTATTAAATATTTTAGTCTATTATTTTTACTTTCTGGAATTAATTTTATCATATCACATATTAATTTTTGCCATTGCTCATTTGTTAAATTTTTATGATTAATAATTTCTTCTATTTCTTTATTCATATGTTCTCCTATTTTACAAATTTTTCTGCATCTCTTCTACATCTATACAATCTTCAATATATTGTTTTCTAAGTAGTTCTTTTGGTATAAAGTAATTATATTTTGCTTTCTTCTCTATTAGTTCTGGTAAGTTAAATGTTTTTTTATCGATATTATCTATTTTTATTTTCTCTAATAGAGCTTGTATTTCTTGTATTGCTTTTTTAGTTTTTAATTCGATAAAGATTGGAATTCCTGCTCTATAAAATATTTGATTTTGAATGTTTTCTTGATCTAAACTATATTTTAATGCTAGCATTTCCTTTGTTCCAAGCCAAGGAAATATTAGATAAGTTCCCTCTACTAATTTAACTACTTTTTCTTTGGTTATTGTTGTTTGTTTCTCAATCTTTCTTATTTCGTTTAACTTATCAATTCCTGTGCTATCTAAATATTTGTATTCTTCTACATCTTCTAATATTTCTTTCATTTTCTTCATGATTTTTGTGTGTACAAAAAAATCGCCATCATCATTCCAAAGTATCTTTGAAATTCCACCTACTTTTTTAACAAATATTTGTCTTTTTTCTTCATTTACATCTACTACTTTCCATGTAAATCCTGCTAAACTGAATTGTTGCCCTATTGCATAAGGCATTTGTATTGTTCCTATTTCTTGTGAGCCATCTCTTACAGAATATTCAATAGGTGTACTAAACACTGAAAAAAATTGAAAATTATTTACTTTTCTTTCGCCTTGCATTCCTATTAATAAATTTCCATCTTCATCTTTTTCTATTTCATTTTTTTCTAGCATAAATCTAAGTAATTTCTTATAATCTTCTTTTTCTATTTGCTTAAATGGTGTTAATGTAAGTATTTGCTTTGCCAGTTCATTAGCTTTTACACTTCCCATACTAAATAAATAACTCATAGTTTGATGATATAATAATGAAAATGGCATACTATTTTTTTTGATTGGTTCTATCCATTTTTCTTTTAAATATAATTCTATAATTGCTATACATTTTATAAATTCAAAGTCAATCATCTGGTAAAATTCTTTGGGTTTATTGTCTATTTCTTCTTTAAAGAAAAATAGCATTTCTGCAGGATTGTTTCTTCTTCCGCTTCTACCTAATCTTTGTACAAAACTAGAAACGGTAAATGGAGCTCCAGTTTGAACTATTCTATCTAATCTACCTAAATCTATTCCTAATTCTAAAGTCACTGTTGCACCAGTAATTGCTTGTTCATCTTCTTGTTTCATTTGCTCTTCTGCTTGTCTTCTTAATGAATTTGAAATATTAGCGTGATGCACATAATATATATCTTTTGAATTTCTTAATTTCGCTATTTTTTTCAAATGGGCTATATTATTTTCTACTTCTGATTTAGAATTAGAAAATATAATACATTTTTTATTTAAAGTTTTTTCATATAATTCTTTATAATAATCTAAAATTGACGTTTCTTTTTCTTTTTCTTCTATTTCAAAATATTTAATTCCTAATCTTATTTTTCTTTTTTCTTCTTCTACTTGTGGAATAATACATTTTCTATTTGTCCCTGAACTAAGCCATTTTACTGCTAATTCATAATCTCCAAGTGTTGCAGACAGACCTATCCTTCTAGGCTCTTTTTGTATTAATCTTTGTATTCTTTCTAAAATACACAACAATTGTAATCCTCTATCATCATTCATAAAATAATGAACTTCATCTATTACAATGTATCTTAAATCAGAAAATAATTTTATAATATTTCCTGGACTTCTCATTAACATGGCTTCTAATGATTCTGGTGTAGTTTGTATGATTCCTTTAGGATTTTTTGTCACTGTATTTTTTTGACTTTGTGATACATCTCCATGCCATTTTGTAACTACTATATCCGTTTCTTTTAACATATCTTCTATTCTTATAAACTGATCATTAATTAGTGCTTTTAATGGGCTTATATATAAAACTGCAACTGATTTACTTGGTTTTTCATATATATCTGTTAGTATAGGTAAAAATGCTGCCTCTGTTTTACCTGATGCTGTTCCAGAAGATAACAATAAATTGTCTTGTGTATTTAGTATAACCTTAGATGCTGCTACTTGTATTGGTCTTATTTCAGTCCAATTATGCAAGTATATGTAATCTTGAATAAATGGTGCTAATCTATCAAATACATTAGTCATTTTTACTAAAATCCTTTCTCAAGGTGTAAATCATATTTGAAAAACAATCTATACCTCAAAATCTTCAAATTCTTTGTTTTCTTCTTCTTCCTTATTGTCTCCTGTTGCAAATTCAAATTTTTCGTCTCCAATAATGTCTACAAATTTCTTATTTGGATTTTGATATAAAATATCTAGTAATTCTATGAAATCTCTTATTACTTCTCTTGGTGTGATATTGCTATTTGCCCCTACTCTTTCATATTCGATTTTTATAAAATTCATTAAATCTTCGGTTGTTAATTCACTTTTATATTCATGTAAATCAGAATGTATATCTCTTAATTTTTCTATTAAAATAAACATTTCATCTGGTGTAAGCCTTTTTAGTCTAATGATTGGTGATAATAAATTAACAGTATCTTCTGATGCAAATTTTCCTTCTGTTAATCTTGAACGTAATGCATCATAGCTAAATATTCCCTTTCTCGTATCTTCCACACATTGTGGTGTTCCTCCCATTATGATGCCTAAATGTTTTGCTTTTCCTTGAAGTGTATCATTATACATCATTAGAATTTTTTCATAGTTGTATTGTCTTGTAACAGATGTTGGAATTCTATATAAATTTACTAATTCATCAATTAGCATAAGCATTCCTTTATATCCTGCATTTACTAAAAATATAGCAAATAATTTTACATATTCATACCAGTTATCATCTGTTATGATAATATTAATTCCTAATTCGTTTTTGGCTTCTGTTTTTGTTGCATATTCTCCTCTAAACCATTTTAATACTTTTGATTTTTTCTCATCATCTGCATTTTCATATGCTTCATAATACATAGTTATTACCTTTGCAAAATCAAATCCATGTACCATACCTTCTAGGCTATTGATGTTTTCAAATATCTTTGACTTTACTTGTTTATTAAACTCATCTTGATTTGAGTTATCTCCTAATTCTTGCATTACTTGCATCTTGATACCAGAAATCCATTTTTCTAAGATTAATGGAAGTGCTTGTCCATCTGGTTTTGTTTTAGTAGACATATTTTGTATTAATTCTTTATAAGTTGCTAAACCTTGTCCTTTTGTTCCCATTAATCTTCTTTCTGGTGAAAGGTCGGCATCGATTACTACAAATCCTCTATCCATTACATGTGTTCTTATAGTTTGTAGCAAAAAACTTTTCCCACTTCCATATCTTCCAACTAAAAATCTAAATGTTGATGCTCCTTCTTCTATCATATCAACATCATTTAATAAAGCTTTTATTTCTTGGTCTCTTCCTACTGCAATATAGCCTAATCCTATTCTTGGCACAACGCCTCCTTTTAAAGAGTTCATTAGTGTAGTTGCTATTCTTTTTGGTACTTTTACTAGCATATTATTTTTCCTTTCCAAAGTACAATTTGTGTTTGTACTTCTATAATACTTGTTTTATTTCATTTTCATAATCTTCATATATTTCGTTCATATCTGCTCCTATTATTGTATCTCCTATATTTTCTAATGCTTTGTCATTTATATTTGATACCATAACTTCTATCATTTGATTTTGTTTTTGTGCAACTTGTAACATTTTGTTTCCTATATCTTGTTTGTTTAGTAATATGTTTATAATTTCTTTTTCATCGTTTGTTAGATTATTAACAAATACTTTATATACATTTTCTTCTTGTATTTTAGGCTCTTCTAATGTTTCTTTTGTTATTTCTATTATATTTCTTGCAACTTCTTTTTGGTTTTTCACTATTTGTGGCTTCTCTTCTATTTCTTCAATGATAAGAGCTTTTTGTATTTCTTCTGACTTCTTTCTTAAACTTTCAAACTGGCTTTGATTAAATGTTACTTCTATCTTTTCTTCTTTGTCAAAATCATTTTCTTGTTCTTTTTTCTTTCTAAATACTAATTGTGGGATTTTTTTATCCTTAAGATATTGTAATACTTCTTCGTAAATTACTTTTTTCATATTTATATTGATTATCTTTGATAATATATTGCTATCTTTTTTAGAAAAATAATATCCATTTATATCTTTTTTTACTTCTTGTTCAAACTCTGGTAATTTTAATTTTCTATATCCTAGATATTCTCGTATGTAACATTCCATTGTTTTTAAAATGCCTCCAATGGTATTTCTATATCTATAATTTGGTGCATATA
Source organism: uncultured Clostridium sp. (assembly GCA_948472955.1). Lineage (GTDB taxonomy): Bacteria > Bacillota > Clostridia > TANB77 > CAG-508 > CAG-269. Next base: position 6,021 of record CAOKVW010000026.1, read on the forward strand.
TTGTTTTATGCCAAACACCATTTTTGCATTCATATTTCTCTGTTCCTTCTATTATTATTGCTTTTTCTTGTTCTTCCCACTCATAAATATCATATTCTCTCAAAGGGTGCCACCAATGTTCGGTTTCATTTTTATAAACTAACATATCAGGTAATGATATTCCTTCTTGTTTTAATAATTCATGAATTTTCAAAAATACATTTTCAACACATTCATTTAATGTATATCCATAATCAGTTTCATTTAGCTTGCTTTTTACTATTTTGTAGTTCGAAGTTTCATTTAAAAATATAAGTTTATCTTTATAAATCCCCTTTTTTATATCTTTTAAATCTTGTGAAAAACTTTTTTGCTCAATTGGATATCTTTTTACTATTTCTGCATATGGTTCTTTTATTGTATTTATTATATAAAATTCCTTAATTATATCTGGCATTACACTATCAAATCTTAAAGTAAATTGTCTACAACCTTTCCAAAATTTAATTAATTTATCAATTACCTCTTGTGCATTTTTGCATCCTATTTTATTTAATAATTCATTTATATAAATTTCTTGGTAGTACCATTCTGTATTTTCAAATATCTCTTTTCTAATTTTAGTTCTCCATGAAAAGTAAATTCTGAAGTCTCTAAATGTAAATCCAGAATAAGTTTTGCCTACTCTATAATTATAATTATAATAATTATTAGTTACTTCTTTTGATTTATAATCATCTTCAAAATTTTCTAGAAACTTTGCTTGCTTATAAAAAATCTCTTCTTCACCCATTCTCCAATAATTATCTTTTTCAATTTTTTGAAACTTTTTATATATTTTTTGAATATCATTAATTTTTGGATCTAATTTAGGAATTTCTTCCTTTTGATATTTTCGTTTTAAATTCTCTTCTCCATAAATAATGTACTGTGCTAACTCTTGCAAAACATATTGTAATTCACTTTTCATTTCTTACTTCCTTTTTCATTTTTGCATAATTATACCATATATTTACATATTTCGCAAACATCGTTCTTTCCAGTTCTATCCATTTCTTTGACAATTTGTCCTTTACAATATACACCCTATTTTTTAACTTTTTGCCTTTAGCTGTTTGATACCCTTTAAACCTCAAACAACAAAATTTGAATTTTTACCTAAATTTCAATACATTACATACTGTCAAAATATCCACTCCAGCATAGCTCAAAAAAGCCTAAAGTGGATACTTCAAATGTATCCACTTTCATAGCTTTTTATATCTATTTTAAAATGTATCTTTAATTTTTATTCACAGATGATTGCTAATTTCTAATCCTATGAAAATTAATCCGACTGGCGTTGACTTAGTAACTGGAAATCTAGCTGTTAGCTCCCCTAGTTATCAAAAAGCATTACATATTGCTAATCAATTTTCTAGTATACCTTTTCCTAATGGCTGGAAAGCAAATTTGAATGGTGTGGATTTAAACTTACAATTCCCTGCTGGATGGGAAAATGCCAAAGAAATAAAATATGCACAAGGTTTCACTCGTCCCAGCCCTCGAGACTTTGTAGGATACGGACCTTTAACAGAGCCAGAAGCATTAGCCATCTATAACTTTACCCTATCTCACGATTTTAGACTAGTAATTGCTTATCATACGCAAGGGCAAGAAATCTACTGGCAATTTCAAGATTTTAATCCACCAAATAGTCTCGCTATTGGAGAACAATTTGCAGATTCAAGTGGTTATACCTTATCTGAAACTCCTTACAACTCTAGTTTTGCTGGTTACAAAGATTGGTTTATTCAGAACTATAATAGACCTGGCTATACCATTGAAGCAGGAATTGGCGAAAATCCTTTACCACTTTCTCAATTGAATGAAATTTATCAAGATAATTTAGGCATATTAGTTTTAGGAGCAGTATTATAATTACTGCTCCTAAATATCTTTATCCTTTATATTCACCGCCATTAATATGCATCACTTGACCTGTCACATAAGACGAATCATCACTTGCCAAATATATGAATAATGGTGCTATCTCATAAGGATGACCTGCCCTTCCCATTGGTGCATCTGAACCTAGGGTCGGTATTTTTTTCGCTTCCCAACAAGCTGGTTGTAACGGAGTCCAAAATACACCTGGTGATACAGCATTTACTCTTATATCTTTATCCGCTAGATTAGTTGCCAGCGACCTTGTAAATCCTACTATCGCACCTTTACTTGTTACATAATCAATTAATTCTGGTTCTCCTTTAAAAGTAGTTATAGATGTAACATTAATAATACTTGCACCTGGACACATATTCTTTAATGTCCTTTTTGTTAGATAAAACATAGAATAGATATTAGTTCTCATTGTTACATCAAATTGCTCGTCTGTTATATCTAGCAAACTCTTTTGTTGATATTGAACTCCTGCATTATTAACTAAAATATCAATTTTTCCAAATTGATTCATTGTTTCTTCTACAATTTTATCGCAAAAACTAGTATCTTTTATATCACCTGCCAATAATACGCATCTTCCACCCATTCTCTCAATAAAATCTTTCGTTTCTTCCGCATCTTTGTGTTCATCATAATAAGCAATTACAACACTAGCTCCTTCTTTTGCAAATCCTACGGCAACAGCTCTTCCAATTCCAGAATCTCCTCCTGTTATAATAGCAACTTTATGGTATAGTTTTCCAGATGCTCTATAATAGGGATTGTTAAATATCGGTCTAGGTGTCATCAAATATTCCATTCCTGGTTGCTGGTCTTGATGTTGCGGTGGGAATTCGATTTTATAATCTTTGCATATTTTCCCATATCCTTGCTGGTCTATGTATTTTAAGCCATAATCATCCTGTCCATCATGATTTGAAACATAATACTTATCCTTCACTTTTCTTCACCTCTATTATTTATATTCTAAATAATAGGTTTTTGTGAATTGATAAGCTTATTATTTTAAAACCTATTTTATAATCGTTCTTTTTTCATCAGCACCCACACCAATATATCTCACTGGCACACCAGTATAGTCTTCAATAAAACGAATATAATCTTGTGCCTCTTTAGGAAGTTGTTCAAAAGTCGTTGCTTTATCTGTACTCCAACCTCCCTTTAACTCTTGGTAAACTGGTTCACAATTTTCTTTATCAATTGGAACATGTTGAATCCTCTCTCCTTTATATTGATACCCAACGCACACATTAATTTTATCTAACTTACCAATCGTATCTAAATGATTGATACATAGCGATGTTAATCCACTTGTATTTTTGGTATGCTTTACCATAACTAAATCCAACCAACCCGTTCTTCTTGGTCTTCCTGTTGTTGTTCCATATTCATGACCCCAATCACGAATCTTATCTCCAATTTCATTATCTTGTTCTGTCACAAATGGACCATTTCCTACTCTTGAGGTATAAGCTTTAATCACGCCTACCACTTCCTTTACCAAAGTAGGACCTATGCCTGCACCAGAAGCTGTACCACTTGCATTTGGATTAGAAGAAGTTGTCATTGGATAATCTCCATGGTCATTATCTAGCCAGAAAGATTGTGCTCCTTCAATAATAACCAATTCATCTTTTTCAATCGCTTCATCTAAAATGGGATGAATATCTACAATAAAATCTTGTAAAGTGTCTTTGTATTGCATACAATACTCATATTCTTCTTGTACTGTAATCATAGGAAACTTTTCTTCTTGATAGACGCCCTTTTCAATTAACTTGTTAGCTTCTGCCACTAAAACATTGTACACTTTAAGATTTTGAGAAATTTTGTTTTTCAATTCTGTTTCTTCTAAGAATAAATCATACATTCTCAAATTAGTACGTCTTGCTTTTTCTTCATAAGTCGTACCAACACCTCTTCCTGTCGTTCCTACTTTTTCTGTCTTCAACATTTCGTACAATCTGTCCAATTGTTTATGATGTGGAAAAGTAATATGCGTTCTTTCGCTTACTACAAAATTATCTTTTTCTACTTTTACACCTGCTTCTCTCATTTGTTGAATTTCTTCTGTTAAAATTTGAAGGTCTGCTACTACCCCTGGTCCAATAATAGAAAGAACCTCTGGTCGAATGATAGCAGATGGTAATAAATGCATAGCATATTTCTTACCATTAGCAACTACCGTATGTCCTGCATTGCTTCCTCCTGTCGCTCTTATTACAATCGATGCATCTTTTGCCTCATAATGAACGGCTCTTCCTTTTCCCTCGTCCCCATATTGAAGACCAATAATCATTTTTACTGCCATATCTCGTTCTCCTTTTTTTACTATATTTTTTCCAGTTCGATTATATCATTGCCTGGATAGCAAGTCAATTCCACTAAAGAAAAAAATGAGACAGTTGAACCTGTCCCACTTGTCTCATTTCGTTATCCATTTAACTAAATCTAAATTAGCAGACTCCAATAACATTTCATGTTTTGGCATAACTCTAAACGTATAACCATAATCTCCTCCTGTTGTTAACTCTATCTTTGCTGTAAAATAATATTTCTTATTTTCCTCATCTTGGTCTTGTAATTTCATTGGTATAATACTAACATTTTCTACTACACCATTTTCCAAAATTTTTCCATAATAGACCTCAACCACAATATTTTCAATATTAATATTAGGTAGTTCTACCTCACAAGCAACTTCAATATTGTTTCCGGCATCAATGGTTATATTATCTAAATTATCAACTTGTGTTATTTTAATATCTTTCCAGTTCATATATAAGTCTTTTTTCCAAGAGTTGTAACCTGCTACATTATCAACATCTGAATAATACTTTTTCGTTAAGTTACAAAGTGGTATGTATAGGTTATTGGTATAATCCACTAGCATTCTGGCTGTACTGTATTTCCCTCCTGTTGTAACAATAGAATTTTTCATAATTTCTAACCACTTTGAAGACAATCCCTCTTTGTCTTTTTCATAATAAGTAGGTATAATCTTATCTTCTAAAGTTCGATACATACTTTGGCTATCTGCTATATCTTGTGCCTCATAAGATTCATATTCGGCATTGGTTCCAATCGTCCATCCATTGGTTTGGGTGTAACCCTCTGCCCACCAACCATCTAGAACACTGAAATTGATAACACCATTAACCGATGCCTTCTGTCCACTCGTTCCAGATGCTTCCATTGGTCTTCTTGGATTGTTTAACCAAACATCAACACCACTGATTAAATATCTTGACATAGCAATATTATAATTCTCTAAAATAAAGATTTTTCCTTTAAATTGAGGCATCATAGATATTTCATGAATGTATTTGATTAAGTCTTGTCCCTCTTTATCTGCTGGATGAGCTTTTCCAGCAAATATAATTTGAACTGGTCTATTCTCATTATTTAATATTTGTGTAATTCTTTCTAAATCTTTGAAGATTAAAGTTGCCCTTTTATAAGTAGCAAATCTTCTCGCAAATCCTATGGTCAAAGCCTCTGGATTTAATTGAGAAACAATTTCATTGATTTCTTCGTAACTATATCCTGAACGTCTTAATCTCTCTGATGTGCTATCTTTTACTAATTTCAATAATTTAGCTTTTCTATCATTATGTACTTCCCATAGTTTTTCATCTGGAATATTTTTGATTTTCTCCCATACTTGGTCTTGATACATATTATCTTGCCAATAAGGAATTAAATATTTATTGTACAATTCTTTCAATTTTGGTGCTAACCATGAACAAGTATGAATGCCATTGGTTACATATTCAATTGGAGATTCATTAGCTGCTATGTTTGGCCAAATTTCACCAAATAATTCTCTGGATACTGCTCCATGTAGCTTACTAACTCCATTTTTCTTACCTGCAATTTTTAAGGCTAAAATTCCCATATTAAAGCCTTCTTCTAAGTCTACTCCTGGTTTCATTCCTAATCTTAAGAATTCCTCTCTGGAAAGTCCTAATCTTGGCCAGAAATCTTTAAAATATTTTTCCACTAACGCTAATGGGAAAATGTCATTTCCAGCTGGTACAGGCGTATGAGTTGTAAATACTGTTTTTGAACTTGCTATGTCTTTTGCTAGCTCAAAAGAAACTTGCTTTTCTTTGATGATATTTTTAATAATTTCTAAATTTAAAAAGGCTGAATGTCCTTCATTCATATGATATACGGTAGGATTTAAGTTTAAATATTTGGTTAATAGATTCACCCCTGCCATACCTAAAACAATTTCTTGACGTATTCTCATTTCTTGGTCTCCACCATATAAACGTAAGGTTACATCTCTATCTTCTTGGTTGTTTTTTTCTATGTCAGAGTCTAACAAATATAATTTGACTCTTCCTACATTAATTTGCCATACTTTTAGATACAATCTTCTTTTTGGGAATTTAACATAGATGATTAAATCTTCCCCCTTTTCATCTTTTACAGGATGAATTGGCATATCACATAAATCAATATTATGATATTCGGTTTCTTGTTGTCCATATCCATTTATTTTTTGATTGAAATATCCATTTTTATATAATAATCCTACTGCTACTAATGGAATTCCTAAATCACTAGCTGATTTTAAATGGTCACCAGATAAAATACCTAATCCTCCTGAGTAGATTGGTATAGTTTGGTCTAGCCCATATTCAGCTGAAAAATAGGCAATTAAATCGTTTTTGTTTTCTGGATATTTGTTGGAAAACCATGTACTTTTGCTGTTCATATAACCTTCAAAGTTTTCTGCAACTTTGTCATATTCTTTTAAGAAGGCTACATCTTTTGCTACTTTTTCTAGTTTTTCTTGTGATACATGTTTTAAAAATTTGACTGGGTTTTTGTCAGATTGCTCCCATAAATCTCTGTCTATTTTTTGAAATAATCTTAAAAATTCTGTGTTCCATGACCACCATAAATTATTGGCAATTTCTGATAATTTTTCGATTCTTTTTGGTAGTTGTGGATTTACTGTAATCTTATTAAATACGTACATTTTTTATCAATTCCTCCTTTGTATCTTTTATCGTTTTTTCTCTTATGTTTTTTTGATAACTATATTATCTATTAAATGCTTCTATTTGTCAAATGTTTTTTGCATTTTTTTTACTTAATCATTTCCACATCTTTCTCACCATATTCTTCTGGCTTCAATCCTATCCTATTCTTCATATCTCCTTTGTATTTTTGCATTTGTTAGAAAATCCTCAAAATATCATGATAGGTTACATATAGCGATAAGGCAATTAAGATAGCAAATCCTAGCAACTGTATATTTACCTCTGTTTCTTGCTTCATCGGCTTTCTTCGAATCGCTTCTATTAATAAAATTAAAATCTTTCCTCCATCTAGTGCTGGAATTGGCAATAAATTCGTTACTCCCAAAGATAAAGAAATCAATGCCATCATTTCAAAAAACTCTTTTATGCCATTTGTTTTGGCAACCACCTCAGAAATACCAACTGGACCCATCATTTGGTCTACTCCCACATTTCCTGTGAATAATTGTTTTAGATTATCCACAATTGACACAAGAAATTCTTGTGTTTGCATACCACCATTGATACATCGATTCGCAAAATTATCTTTTGCTGGTCTCAAATTGATTCCCAAAATATAACTCGTTTCATAATCTGGTGTCAATTCTATCGTTATTTCCTCTTGTCCTCTTTGCACCATAAGTGTCATCGTATTAACACCCTTTTGACTAATTTCTTGTAAAGCAATGTTTCTATCGCCATTCACGCTGACTCCATTCACTTTTAGCAACATGTCATTTGCCTGTATTCCTTGACGCTCTGAACTGCTACCTTTTTGAACAGCCACAATTTTACACTTATCATCTAAATAAATTCCCGTTACTTTAGCCTTTATTTCACTTGGTTTTATCTTATATTCTATGATTTCTCCATTTCTTTCAATTTTTGTTATGATTTCTTTACCTTGTGACTTTTCTACTACCTCATTTAAATTTTTTTTGCTCTTGATTACTTGCCCATTCCCCTCTACAATTTTATCTCCTGGTTGTAATCCTATTGATTGTGCTGCATATCCATCTAATATTTCATCAATTTGATTCGAAATATAAGTTCCAGATGATGCTGTCATAGTAAAATAAATGATAATAGCAAAAATAATATTAACCATCGCTCCTGCTATTACAATCGCAATCCTTTTCGGAATACTAGCTTTCGAAAAAGACCTATCATCGTCAGATGCTTCCTCTTCTCCCTCCATACTATTATAGCCACCAAGAGGTATCAATCTTAAAGTATAATTTGTCTCTTTCCCTTGTTTTTTCCATATCGCTGGTCCAAAACCAATGGCAAACTCATTCACTTTTACCTTACAAAGTTTTGCCACAATAAAATGTCCTAATTCATGAATTGTAATTAAGACACCTAATAATATTATAATTTTAATTGCTGAAATTAAAAAACCTATCAATGTTTTCCTCCTCTGGGACACGGGGACGTAGATAATGTCCCTACCTACTCAAAATGCTAACTTAATGTATCCTATATTATTTTGCAACACCGCGTAAGCGACCAAACGAGCATATGCGAGTGCGATTGGAGCAACCCACCATGTTAAAATATGGAGGTTGCGACACACAAGGTGTAAAAAATAATATAGGATACATTAAGTTGATATCATTATTTATAATAGGAACATTATCTACGTCCCCATGTCCCCATCTCACAATAAAGTAAATAGTGCATAAGCAAATGGTGCTAAAAATATGAGACTATCAATTCTATCTAACATTCCCCCATGTCCTGGTATTAAATTGCTATAATCTTTAATATCTACAAATCTCTTAATACTAGAAGCTGCAAAATCTCCTATTTGACCTACCAAACTTAGTATAACTCCCATTCCTCCTATGAATAGGTAGGAATAATTCATTCCCCAATACGTATTAGCAAAGTATGTATAAGCTAACATTAGTAGTATGGCTCCAATTGTCCCTCCTATACAGCCTTCGACTGATTTTTTAGGACTCACTTTACTAAATTTATGTTTTCCAAAATGCCTTCCTATCACATAAGCTGATATGTCAGTACCCCATGCTGCAAATAAAGCATACCATATCAATATTTTGCCATTTGGCATACCATTAATAAAAGCTATAAACATGATAAAAAATACTACATAGAAAATCCCTACAAAAGTATACGCAATATCTTTAAAAGTAGTCTTCATATCTGTTATAATAACTTGTGTAAATAAAATGATTAAAATCGTTGGTACAGAAAGTGTTACTACCATATTCAAATATTCTCCTGGTATGATATGAATGAATGCTATACTAAAACAAGTTACATACCCTAACCATTTTACTGGTTTTGCTACTCTTTTCACGGCATTAAAATATTCATCTATACTAAGTAATGCTATAATAGTTAGTGCAACATCTACTACTATTTTATTCCCTAGCAAAAAAATTATTAATACTAGTGGAAATCCCAATAATCCTGATGTAAGTCTTTTTATATCCATATTTTCTTCCTTTCTAATTTGCTCCGAAATTTTCTTGTTCTTTTTTGATATTCTATGATAGCATCATCTAAATCAGATTCTTCAAATTCTGGCCAATTTTTATCGATAAATAAAAATTCTGTATAGACTAATTGCCATGGTAGAAAGTTACTTAGTCTTTGTTCTCCACTGGTTCTTATTAATAAATCTGGCTCTGGTTCTCCTTTTGTATATAAACAATCTGATACCATTTCTTCTGTAATATCATCTATCTGTATTTCATTATTTTTTACCTGATTTGCTATTTGTTTTATGGCTTTTATTAATTCGTCTCTTCCTCCATAATTTAAAGCAATATTGAAAGTAACACCTGTATTTTCTTTTGTCCTTTCCATACAATTCTCAATACTTTTCTGCATACCACTTGATAAAGCTGAAATATCTCCTAATATTTTTACTTTGATATTTTCTGTATCAGCTCTTTTCGCATAATCATCTAAATAGTTTTGTAGTAACATCATCAGTGCTTTTACTTCCTCTTCTGCTCTTTTCCAGTTTTCAGTTGAAAAGGCATAAACCGTGATATATTCTAATCCAATTTTATTAGCATATCTTACTATTTTTTCTAATGTTTTAGCACCTTCTTTATGTCCGTAACTGACTGGCTTTCCTTTCGCTTTTGCCCACCTTCTATTACCATCCATGATAATAGCAATATGTTTTGGCATAGCCTCTTTATTAAATTCCATGATTTTTTCCTCCGTACCTAAAGGTATTACTTATTTGTAAGCTCGCTTAACGCTCGCACGACTAAGGGCATCCCCAAAATCATTTTTCTCTGTTTTGTATGTACAAAGCTAATTCTTTTAAAAATTCTGCCTTATCGCCATATCTCTCTAATTTTCCTATTGCTTCTTTTGTTATTTTATCTAAAATATCTTTTGCCCCTTGTAAACCATATTGAGAAACATAGGTACATTTTTCTAATTCTTTATCATTACCGACTGGCTTTCCTAAAATTTCTTCGTCTCCTTCTTCTGACAAAATATCATCTTTGATTTGAAAAGCTAATCCTATTTTATCGGCATAATGAGATAGTTCTTGCAATTCTATTTCTGTACAATCTGCTAATATGGCACCCATTCTCACTGATAGTTTTAACAAAGCCCCTGTCTTATTTTGATGAATATATTCTAGTTGTTCTTTTGTTATTTGTTTTCCTTCCCATTCTGTATCAATGTATTCTCCAGCAATCATTCGATTAACTGCTGTTGCAAACTCTCTCATTATTTTTAGTTTTTTTGGTAATTCTTCTGTCTTACTCTGGGTTAAATCTTCACTGATTACCTGATAAGCATGATTTAATAGACTGTCTCCTGCTAGTATTGCGGTTGCCTCATTGAATTGCTTATGATTGGTTGGTTTGCCATGTCGGAAATCATCATTATCAATTCCTGGTAAATCATCATGAATTAAAGAAAAATTATGTACCATTTCAATGGCTACTGCATATGGCATACATTTCTTTATATCTTTTTTAAAAAGTTGATAAGTTGCCAAAACTAAAATCGGTCTTAAGCGTTTCCCACCAGCCATTAAGCTATATCCCATTGCTTGATTTAAAATTTCCTCTGGACAGTTTTGTTTTTTTATGTACTTTCCTAATTCTTGATTCATCTGTTGTTGGTAATTTTTTAGTTTTTCTTTAAAATCCATCTAAAATCCTTCCTGTTTATTATTATTATGTAGAAAATTTATTATATTTTTAAAAGTGACAATTCGGGGGAACCGACAAGTTACAGTCTGTTATATAATTACAGACTGTGCGCAGTTGGGAGTCACTTTGTCAAAATATAATAAATTTTCTATATACTATAAAACATTATACTGACATTACCTCTTTTTCTTTTGTCTCTAGTATTTTATCAATTTCTTCAATATGATTATCCGTAATTTTTTGAATTTCATTTTCGGCTTGTTTTAGTTCATCTTCTGTCATTTCTCCCTCTTTTTGAGATGCCTTTGCTGTATCAATTCCCTCTCTTCTAATAGAACGAATGGCTACTTTCGCCTCTTCTGCCATTTTACGAACATCTTTTACGATTTCTTTTCTTCTCTCTTCATTTAATTCTGGAAAAGCTAGTCTTATTACTTTTCCATCATTATTTGGATTAATTCCAATATCAGATGCCAAAATAGCCTTTTCAATTTCCTTCAAAATGCTGACATCCCAAGGTTGAATCACAATTAATCTTGCCTCTGGTACAGAAATTCCTCCCACTTGATTAATTGGTGTTGGTGTTCCATAATAATCTATTTTTATCTTATTTAAAATAGCTGGATTCGCACGTCCTGCTCTTACCTCCGCTAATTTTTCTTGATACACACTGATTGACTTTTCCATTTTTTCTTTTATGTTTGTATAATCCATGATTTTTCCTCCTTCTTTTTGAGACAATTTAAGAATCTATCTCATTTGTTTTTAAACAAATTCAAAGTAGTATATTACTAGGCAAACGAACTAAAAATTTTGAGACTATACGTTTGTATGTCGAAAAATTTTTAGTGAAATTTAACAACGTAAAATGCTGATTTTCATTCATTTAAGAAACGATTGTTCCAATCCTTTCACCTTTAACAGCCCTCACAATATTCTCTGGGTCTGCAATTCCAAACACTAGCAATGGCATATGATTATCTCTACACATAGCAGTTGCAGTCGAATCCATCACCTTTAAATCCTTTTCCAACACTTCCATATAAGAAATCTCTTCATATTTAGTAGCTGTTGGGTCAATTTTAGGGTCTGCTGAGTAAACAGCATCAATTGATTTTCCCAATAAAATAACATCTGCTTTAATTTCAGTTGCTCTAAGAACTGCTGCTGTATCAGTCGTAAAGTATGGGTGTCCTGTACCCCCAGCAAAAATAACAACTCTTCCTCTATTCAAATGTTTTTCTGCCTTTCTTTGGATAAACGGTTCAGCAATTTCCCTCATTTGAATAGCAGTCTGAACTCTAGAATCAATTTTTCTAGCTTCTAAGGCATCTTGCAAAGCCAATCCATTCATGGCAGTTGCTAACATTCCCATATAGTCTGCTGTTGTCCTTTCCATTTGATGACCTTGTCTTCCTCTCCAAAAGTTTCCTCCTCCTACTACGATAGCAACTTGTACTCCCATCTCTACTATTTCCTTTATTTTGTCACATATTTTTCCAACCGTTTCTACATCTACTCCTGTCTTTTGTTCTCCAGCTAAAGCTTCTCCACTTAGTTTTAATAGCACTCTTTTATATTTTGTATCGTGCAAATCCTTCACTCTCCTTAAACTATATTTTTGTCAAAGTTATTTTATCATAGATTCCAAAAAAATACAGTATTTTTTTAAGATTTTCTTAATTTTTTAATGATTTTAAAACAAGGATTTAGGGACCGTCCCTAAATCCTTGTTTTTTATTTCAATTGATTCATAACTTCTTCTGCAAAATTTTCTTCTTTCTTCTCAATTCCTTCTCCCTTTTCAAATCTTGCAAATTCCACTACTTCACTATCTGTTTCACTTAATAATTGATTTACTTTTTTATTTGGGTCTTTTACAAAAGCTTGGTCTACTAAACAAATTTCTTCATAGAATTTTCCAATTCTACCTTGTACAATTTTTTCAGCAATGGCTTCTGGTTTTCCCTCATTCATAGTTTGTGCCTTTAAGATTTCCATTTCTTTATTAACTCTTTCTTCTGGCACTTCTTCTTTTCTTACATATTCAGGTCTTGCAGCAGCAATTTGCATACAAATATCTTTTGCTACTTCGCTAGTTCCCTTTTTCATGTTGACTAAAACAGCAATTTTTCCATCTCCATGAATATATTTTTCTACTAAACCATCTGATTCAAATCTTGCAAATCTTCTAATATTCATATTTTCGCCAATCGTAGCTATTTTATCAACCAATACTTCTTGTACTGTTTTTCCTGCTACTTCCATTGACTCTTGTGCTAATAATGCTTCTACATCAGCTGGATTTTTTTCTACAACTTGTTTTGCTACATTCATAACAAAATTTTTAAATTCTTCATTTTTACCAACAAAGTCAGTTTCTGAATTAACTTCTACGACAGCCCCTATTTTTCCATCTTCTGAAATATAAGCCTCTACTAGTCCTTCTGCTGCTACTCTTCCAGATTTTTTAGCAGCTTTTGCAATTCCTCTTTCACGTAATAATTCAATTGCTTTTTCCATGTCTCCATCTGTCTCTGTTAATACTTTTTTGCAGTCCATCATACCTGCTCCTGTTTTCTCTCTTAAGTCTTTTACTAAACTTGCTGTAACCATTTATCATTCCTCCTTATATATTAAAAATAAGTAGAGCAGAAAGCTCTACTCTTTGTTTTTATCTAATTTTAAGCCTCTTGTTCTTCTGTTGTTTCTGTTGCTTCTTCTACTGTCTCTTCTGTTGCTTTTACTTCTTCTGTTTTCTCAGCTGCTTCTACTACTTCTTCGATACTAGTAGGTTCTTCTGTTTCAGCAACTTGTTCTGATTCCATTTCTGGTTCAAAGCTTTCCCCTTGTTTACCCTCAATAACGGCATTTGCCATAACATCAGCAATTAATTTTACAGCTCTTATAGCATCATCATTTCCTGGTATTGGGTAATCTAATT
>CAOKVW010000027.1 GCA_948472955.1 uncultured Clostridium sp.
ATATTCCACCTCTATTCTTTTGCTATCATATCTTAAATAAAAGGATTTTTCAAGATATTATTGTAATTTTTTTGTGAAATTAAAACGGGGCAATTGGGGACGTTTCCTTTTGCTCCTTTTCATTTGCTAAAATATATTCTGAAGATGTATTTTAAATAAAATAAAAAGGAGCAAAAGGAAACGTCCCCAATTGCCCCACATTTATTTTTAATCTTAAGTTCTTGATTCTACAATTAGCTTCATACCAGTTCTGTCTTCTCCTTCCACTTCCACTTCTGCAAAAGCTGGTATACAAACTAAATCCACTCCCGCTGGTGCAACAAACCCTCTCGCGATTGCCACTGCCTTTACTGCCTGATTTAGTGCTCCTGCTCCGATTGCTTGCATTTCTGCTTTACTTGATTCTTTTACTAATCCAGCAATTGCTCCTGCTACTGAATTAGGATTTGATTTGGATGAAATTTTTAAAACTTCCATTTTTCTTTTGCCTCCTATAATTTTATTTTTTGTTGCAACTTTTACGATTGTTATTTTACATTATATGGAAATATTTGTAAAGTGTTTTTTGGGAATTTTTAGGAATTTTCATCGCAAACTTTTTCTTATTTCGACACTCATTTTCAAATAATCTATAAGTACAATCTTTTTATATCTTTTACCCTATTATTAGCATCCTCTATGTCGAATATTACCGCATTTAAAATACATTCACCAGTTGCTATTTTATATCTCTCTGGCAGAGTCGTTTCAAATCTTTTTAAAGAAGCCGAAATATCCATTCCTATCACAGAATATTTTGGTCCAGTCATACCAATGTCTGTTATATAAGCTGTTCCCTTTGGTAAAATGCTTTCATCTGCTGTTTGTACATGGGTATGAGTTCCATACACAGCTGTTACTTTTCCATCTAAAAAATAGCCCATCGCTATTTTTTCAGCAGTTGCTTCTGCATGAAAATCAACCAAAATGATGTCTGCTTCTGGTTGTAATTTTTCTACTATTTCTTTTGCTCTGATAAATGGATTTTCAGAAAGTACATTGATATCAACTCGACCAATTAAATTCATGACTGCTATCTTTTTGTTTTGACAAGTATAGATGTTATACCCTTTTCCAACTACCCCTTTTGGATAATTGGCTGGTCGAATTAATTTAGGATGGTCTATGAATTTAAAAATATCCTTTTTTCCCCAAGTGTGATTTCCCATTGTAATAACGTCTACATCTAGAGCTAAAATGTCATGGAAATTTTTCTGCGTGATTCCCATTCCTTCTGCTGCGTTTTCTCCATTTACAATGACAAAATCAATTTGCTCTTCTTGTCTTATTTTTCCTAATTGCTTTTTTAATTCTTGAATTCCACTATTTCCAATTAAATCCCCTATTGCTAAGATTTTCATTTTATTCCTTCTTTCTATTTTTTCTATTTTTTATATCATACTATATTTTTTTTTAATAAGCAAGGTTGTAGATAATGTTTAGTAATTTCATGGATTATACAAATGTTAAGATTTCTTTACTTTTTATGTTAATTATGGTATAATTAGATTGGAACTTAATGCCTAGTGCTATTTGCAACATGTTTTGAATCTTGCACATTGCAAGGAGAAAGGAGCTATTGTGGTTTTTGTTGAAAAGTTATTGGATTTTTTTTGTCTGAATGACTTTGAGGATGATGATTTAGACTTTGATATTAAATTCGAGAAAAAACTGTCCAATGGGTATCTCTTTTTTACGATCATCGACCTCAACCAGGAAGAAGATTGGACGGGTAGTTATGTTGTAGTATCGCCTAGCGGTGTTGCAACTATTATCAATGACCTGTTCGATCCATATGTATCTACTATGTTGAAAGAATCAGCAAAAGATTTTTTCAATACTAGTAAGTGAACTGCAAACCAATTGCTTTTGTTATTAAATGAAAAAAAGTTGTGACTTTCACATCACAACTTTTTTCTCATTTTGCATAATCAATGACTCTAGTCTCTCTAATTACATTCACTTTAATTTGTCCTGGATAATCCATTTCGCTTTCCACCTTTTTAGCCACATCTCTTGCCAAAATTGTCATTTTATCATCTGATACTCTGTCTGGTTTTACAATAATTCTAACTTCTCTTCCTGCTTGTATTGCAAAAGATTTTTCCACTCCCTCAAAAGAATCTGCAATCTCTTCCAAGTTTTGTAATCTTTTGATATAGGCTTCAACGGTTTCTCTTCTTGCTCCTGGTCTAGAGGCAGAAACAGCATCTGCTGCTTGTATCAAAACAGCTTCTAGTGTCTTTGGTTCTACATCGCCATGATGAGCCTCCACTGCATTGATAACCAAATCATTTTCTTTGTATTTTTTAAGAACTTCTACTCCTATTTCAACATGAGTTCCCTCCATATCATGGTCTAATGCTTTTCCAATATCATGCAATAAACCTGCTCTTCTTGCCAACTTTGGGTCTAATCCTAATTCCTCTGCCATAATTCTTGCTAAATTAGAAACCTCAATGGAATGGTTTAATACGTTTTGTCCATAACTTGTCCTATATTTTAATTTTCCAATTAATTTTACAATATCTGGAGGAAGACCTATTACACCTGTTTCTAATACGGCTCTCTCTCCTTCTTCTTTAATGGTTGTATCCACTTCTTCCTTTGCTTTTTCCACCATTTCTTCTATTTTAGCTGGATGAATTCTTCCATCATCAATCAATTTTTCCAAAGCAATTTTAGCCACCTCTCTTCTCAATGGGTCAAATCCTGATAAAACAACTGCTTCCGGTGTATCATCAATAATTAAGTCAATTCCTGTTAAAGTTTCTAATGCTTTGATATTTCTACCTTCTCTACCAATAATTCTTCCCTTCATATCATCATTTGGAAGTGCTACGATAGATACTGTCGTTTCTTGTGAATGGTCTGCTGCACATTTTTGCACAGCATAACTTAAAATCTCTTTGGCATTTTTTATGGCAGTTTCTTTTGCTTTTTGTTCCTTCTCACGGATTAATGCTGCTTTTTCAGCTGTTAATTCTTTCTCCATTTCAGATAACAATTTAGCTTTTGCCTGTTCTTTTGTTAAAGATGCAATTTTTTGAAGTTTTTCCATTTCTTCACTATGTAGTTGGGTAATTTCTTCTTTTTGCCTTTCCATTTCTTGTAGTTCTCGTTCTAATTGTCGCTCTTTTTTCTCAAAATTGCCTTCTCTTTTTTCTAGATTTTCTTCCTTTTGGATCAATCTTGTTTCTTGTTTTTTTACTTCGCCTCTTCTTTCTTTAATCTCTTGATCTAACTCTTTTCTGCTATTCATTATCTCTTCCTTAGCTTTGAAAATTTCTTCTTTTCTTAAATTTTCTGCTTCTATTTTGGCTAAATCAACTAGTCTTTTAGCTTCACTTTCTGCTCCTTGAATTTTAGACTCTGCAATCTTTTTACGATATATCATTCCGATTGGAAATCCGATTGCTAATGAGATTAAGATAGTGGCGATTATGATTACTATGTTCATAATCATACACCTCTTTCTTATTTAATTTTCAATGTTCGAATAAAATATATATTCATTTTTTAACAATATATTTTTTCCTTCCTATTCTATTTTATCTTTATTCTTGTAAACTGTCAAGTCCTTTGAAGATTTTTTGAGTGTGACAAGAGGGGCGTCCCTTTTTGTCACATTGAATATAGAACCATCAAAAAAATTGCCAAAATCGGCAATTTTTTCTCTATTTATTTTTTTCAACATTTATGGTTGCTATTTCTTCCAAGTCTTTTGGATTCATATCACTAGAACCTCTAATTTCAAAGTCAACTACACTTTCATCTGAAATCTCTGACCACATATAGGTTGTTTCATACTTAGTAGTATAACCTCCTCCAGCATATTCATATGACAATTCTGCACGATAGAAAGTTCTTCCATTTATTTCTACTTTTTCTTTAGCAGATAGTGCAACATTTTTATAATTTGAATCTTCTTCCTCGTAATATTCTTTCTTTTCTTCTAAATCTTTATAATATTCATCTTTATTGGCATACGAGGTTGATACTTTGATAGATATATTTCCTTTTTCTATTGATTTATAGTTATCTGATACATAAGTTGATTGATATCCTGTTGGTAATTTGAATGTTATTTTTGTTTTACCATCATAAGATATAATTTCATTTTCTTTTGTTTCTTCCTTTTTTTCTTCTTTATCTGTATTGTTTTTATCCTCTACATTATTTATTGTCGTATCTTTTTTGCTATCTTTGTTAGAATCTGTCATGGTATTTCCTATTAAATTAGAATTTTTGCTTCCTACGAAATCTTCTATTAATTCATATAATTTTGATTTTTGTAAATTGGTCATTAATTTTTCTTGGTCAGATTCTGTTAATTCTTCTGATTTTACAGCATTACCCACATCTACTTTGTCAATATCTTCATTGAATTTTTGACTATATTCTATGTTTAAATTTAATTTTCCAAAGTCTTCTACCTCAATTGTAAAATGAATATTTCCTTCTTTTTTATTCTTCTCTTCTACTTTTACCGTTCCTTTACATACTGTCTTGTTTTGGTCTAAAATTTCAAAGTCATAGGTTTCTTTTTCTGTTTTGGTACATGCTATTGTGATTGTCTCATCGGTTCCTTCTGTATAAAATGTAACTGTAAATTTTTCTACATTTTGCATGAATCCATTGGTATAAATAGCTATTTCTACTGTAGATTTATCATCTTCATCCAATTGGTCCATTGATTCTTCTAAATTTTCTAATGTTTCTTCCATTTCGTCTTTGTCTTCAAAACAGTTAATAAAGTCTTCATTTTCTCTCAAGTTTTTAAATACTCTTGTCAATTCCTCTTTTACTTGTTTCTCATTCATTTTGATTGTATTTTTAGTGGTAGCTACTGTTTTACCAGCAATGGTAATATCTTCTTTTTCAGCTGTACAGTATTCTTTTTTGATAACGTCTGTTAGTTCTTTCTTTAAAATGCTCATTGCTTTTTGTAAAGATTGTTTTTGCTCGCTTCCCATTTTTTGCTTTTCTAAAGCTTCCTTAAGATAGCTATAAAATTCCTCATCCATATCTTCTATCTCAATATACTTATCTAAGAAACTTTTTAATTGTACATAGGTTTTTTCTTCTTGTGCGTCTGAATACATCTGAACATCTGCTAAATCCTCTTTGTCATATTCTGCTTTCAAATCCATTACAAATTGTTGATTTTCATTATCGGTTTGTACATTCATTCCTATGTTAATTTTGTTGATTAAATCTGTTATTTTTTTGTCGATTTTGTCAGTCTCTATATCTGCATCTAATTTAAAAGATGCCTTTGATGTCTTATAATTCATGTTGTTCATTTCATTGGTATAAGAATCAATTGTGCTTCCTATTAATCTTTTATATATTTCATCTGGTTTTGTGTAAATAGTAAAATAATAAGCAAGCCCTGCTACAATTGCCATAATTAATACGATAGCAAAGATTATTAGCCCTGTTTTCTTTTTTCCCTTCTTTTCTGGATTTGCTCCTCCTGAACTTATGTTAAAGTTGGCTGTTTGCCCTTTTGAAATTGGATTTTCATTTTGGTTTGGTTGATTTTCTTCTCCCATTTTTATTCCCCTTTCCTTTTATCTATTATTGATATATCATAATATTTATTATTTTTCAATAGTTTTTATGATTTAAACTAATTTTTTGTCCCCACTAGTTCCGGGAGTAAATGGGGACAATTATGAGAATGTCCCCATTTACTCCCGGAACTAGTGGGGACATTTCTTAAGCTACCTCTACATCAATTCTTAAACTTTCTCCATTGATATTAGTATCTGTATAGGTATTTCTATCTTGATTATAAATCACCTCAACCGCTAATGTATCATGTTTGATTAATTCTTCATTTTTTTTGATTACTGATTCTAACATTTCATTTCCCGCTACATAAAGATGAATATGGTCTAATACTTCAAAACCTTTGTCTTTTCTCATGTTTTGCACTTTGGATAAGATTTCTCTTACATAGCCTTCTTCTTTTAGTTCTGGAGAAATGTGTGTGTCTAATACCACACCAATTTCGCCTTCTCCACTAAAAGCAAATCCGTCTTTTCCTTGCATGGTGACAAGTAAGTTTTCAGCATTTAAAGCAATTTGTGTATCATCGATTTCGATGTATTCTACTCCACCATTTTTTACCGTATTGGCTAAGTCCATTTGATTTTTGTTAGCAATTTCTTGTTTGATTTTTGGAATTAGTTTACCATATTCTTTTCCTAATACTGGCAAGTTTGGCTTGATTTCAAAATTGACATAGTTTGACATTTCGGCTCCTAAGTCAATTTCTTTTACATTTAATTCTTCTTTTACAATGTCTGCATAATAGGCTGGTAACGTGTCAATGGAAATTAGCATTTTAGAAAGTGGTTGTCTATTTTTGATATTAGCAATATTTCTCGCTCCACGTCCTAATTTTACGATTTTATAGGCTAAATCCATTTCCGTTTCTAGGTTTTTATCAATCTCTGCCTCACTTACCTCTGGCCATAAGCATAAATGCACGCTTTCCGGTGCTTGTGGATTTAATCCTACCACTAGATTTTGATAGATTTCGTCTGCGATAAATGGTACAAATGGTGCTACTACTTTTACTAACGTTGTTAATACACGATATAACGTACAGTAAGCTCCGATTTTTTCGTCATTTAATTCTTGTGCCCAAAATCTTTCTCGATTTCTACGTACATACCAGTTAGAAAGTTCATCGGTAAAGGCTTCTATTTGCAAGGCTGCTGCTGTAATGTCATAATGCTCTAATTTGTCATCTACCTCTTTTATTAAGGTATTTAATTTTGAAAGAATCCATTTGTCCATGATATTGGTTGGCTTAAAGTCTTGGTATTCCAATGGATTGAATTGGTCAATTTCGGCATATAGCACATAGAAAGAATACACATTCCATAAGGTACTTAGGAATCCTCTCTGAGTTTCTTGTACATTGTTTAATCCCAATCTAGTTGGAAGCCAAGGGGCACTTACGGTATAGAAATGCCATCTGGTTGCATCTGCTCCTACAGTATCTAGCAGTTCCATTGGGTCTACACCATTCCCTTTGGATTTTGACATTTTTTGTCCTTTTTCATCTAATACATGACCTAATACGATACAATTTTCAAATGGGGTTCTGCCAAATAGAGCTGTTCCAATGGCTGTTAACGTATAGAACCATCCTCTGGTTTGGTCAACCGCTTCTGATATAAAGCCAGCTGGGAAATTGTTGTCAAACATTTCCTTGTTTTCAAATGGATAATGCCATTGGGCAAAAGGCATGGAACCAGAGTCAAACCAACAGTCGATTACCTCTTTGGCTCTGTGCATTTTATTACCACATTTTGGACATTTTAAATCTACATTGTCAATATATGGTTTGTGTAATTCGATATTTTCTGGTACGTCAATTCCTTTTTCTTTCAATTCTTCAATGGAACCAATGCACTCTTGATGACGGCAATTTTCGTCTTCACAAGTCCATACTGGTAACGGTGTTCCCCAGTATCTATCTCTTGAAATTCCCCAATCAATTACATTTTCTAAGAATTTTCCAAATCTTCCTGTTCGGATGGTGTCTGGATACCAGTTTACCTTATTGTTGTTGGCAACTAATTCGTCTCTTAGTTTGCTCATGGCAACAAACCAACTTTCTTTTGGATAATAAAGAAGCGGTGTGTCACATCTCCAACAATGAGGATAAGAGTGTAAATGTTTTTCTTTGCTGAATAATTTGTTTTCTTCTTTTAACCATTTGCATATGTCCTCATTGCAATCTCTTACAAATCTACCAGCCCATGGTTCTACCTCTTTTACAAATTTTCCTGTTTTATCTACTAGGTTAATGAAAGTAATTCCATTTTGTTTGGATACCAAACTGTCATCCTCTCCATATGCTGGTGCAATGTGAACAATTCCTGTACCATCATCTAAATTAACATAGTCGCCATGAATCACTTCAAAGGCTTTTCCTTCTACTTCGCCAAAAGGCATTAGTCTTTCATATTTAGTACCAAGTAATTCTTCTCCTGTAAAGGTTTTCATGATTTCATAAGGGGTATCCTTTAAAACAGTTTCTAGTAAGTCTTTAGCTAAAATGTAGGTTTCGTATTGTGGTTCTTCCTCTGTTCCTATATTAGCTTTTACCTCTACATATTCATAAGATTTATTGACACAAAGTGCTAAGTTTGATGGTAAAGTCCATGGTGTTGTTGTCCAGGCTAAAATATATTTATCTTCATTTACTACTTTAAATTTAGCAATACAAGTTAAATCTTTGACATCTTTATACCCTTGTGCTACCTCATGGGAAGATAAAGCTGTTCCACATCTTGGGCAATATGGCATAACCTTGTGACCTTCATATAAAAGTCCTTTTTCCCACATTTGTTTTAATGCCCACCATACGGATTCAATGTATTCATTATGATACGTAACATATGGGTTTTCCATATCGACCCAAAAACCTACTTTGTTTGTCATTTCTTCCCACATAGAAACATAGGTAAACACGCTCTCTTTACATTCTTTGACGAACTTTTCTACGCCATATTCTTCAATCTGTTCTTTCCCTGAAATACCTAGTTTTTTCTCGATTTCAAGTTCTACTGGAAGACCATGCGTATCCCAACCAGCTTTACGAATTACTTTATAGCCTTTCATCACTTTATATCTTGGGATAATGTCCTTCATAACTCTTGTTTCAATATGTCCTACATGTGGCTTTCCATTAGCTGTTGGTGGTCCATCATAAAAAGTAAAATGTCTTTTGCCTTCATTCATGGCAAAGTTCTTTTTGATGATATCTTTCTCCTTCCATGTTTTGGCTACTTCGTTTTCCATTCCTACAAAGCCATTTTTTAATTCTACTTTTTTATACATCTTTCCATTCCTCCTCAAATACTCAAAACTTTAACTTAATGTATTATCTATTATTTTTGCAACACCGCGTAAGCGACCAAACGAGCGAAAGCGAGTGCGATTGGAGCAACCCACCATGTTGAAAATCTGAGGGTTGCGACACACAAGGTGTAAAAAAATAATAGATAATACATTAAGTTGATAGCATTATTTATCATAGGGACATTATCTACGTCCCCATGTCCCATTTTTATTTGTTTACGCTTTCGATTTCTTGTAATTCA
The DNA here is from genome assembly GCA_948472955.1 of uncultured Clostridium sp. Classification (GTDB taxonomy): domain Bacteria; phylum Bacillota; class Clostridia; order TANB77; family CAG-508; genus CAG-269. Next base: position 9,171 of record CAOKVW010000027.1, read on the forward strand.
AATCTGTATTTTTGTTTTACGTTTGGATATTTTTCATGGTCTACCTCTGATAAAAACATATCTAATGGTCTAACACATAAAGAACCGTCTCCATATAAATGTCTATATACTACCATTTTTTCTTTGGTTTCACTATGATAGGCAATGTCTTCTACTAAATAACAGTCTCCTTTGAAGTGTTTGTAAATTCCTTTGATTTTTAGTTCTCTCATTTTTGAATTCACCTTCCTTTCTTTGTATTTCAATCTACTCTTGAAAAAATTTTTTTTGCTCTTTTTCGCTAATATATACTTTTTGATTTCTATCGTCTATATAAAAATATTTGTTTTCGTAAAAGTCAAATTGAATTTCTTTTTTATCCTTTACTTTTTCTTCTAAATTCACTTGTAAAATTTCTATTATATTATGATTGATATTAAAAATCGTAGCATAAGCTAAATATTTTTCCCATAAATAGATTTCTAAAATTTTTCTTTTATCAATTAAAGAATAATCTTGTAAATAATTTTTTAATCCCTTTAGTCTTTCTTTTTCTTCTTTTGCTTTTGACGTATAGATATCAATGTTTTTAAATTTTTTATACAAATAGATACCTATGATAGTAAATAAGCATAAAACAAGTAGAGAACCGTAATAAATCTCCCAATCCAATTCTTATTATAAAAAATAAAATCATTAACAAAATCATTGTCATCATTGTATTAAAATATTTTTCTTTTAATTGTAATTTTCGTTCATCGATGTATTCATCTTCTATTGCTTCCTTTATTATCAAGTCTTTTAATTGTTTTTTATGGTTGTAAAAAATTCGATTATTGTTTCCCGTGATTTCCTCTAATTGCAATTGGTTATCTTTTTCTATATCACTTGCCTTTAAACATTTTAATATCAATTCTTCTGTTTTCTTTAATTTCTCTTTGGAATTTTGTATTTGTATAATGACTTTTCCTTTTTCATCTTTATTGAATTGGATATATTTTTTCAGATGCAATTGTAGAATTGTACTTGTAATAATTCGATTCATGACATTTTTGTCTAAAATTTTTTCATCACATAGAAGTGATACTTCACCCATTGAGATTTCTGCATCCATTTCATCTCTGACATATTTTGCTTCCATTGTTTCTCCTTCTCAATTATTTTAAATCCAAAAAGAACTTCTCATCCTAAATTAGGACGAAAAGTTCTTTACCTTCCGCGGTACCACCTATTTTAGCAAATTTATATAAAAATTATACAATCCACTCTCTTAATTTTCCTTTAACGCAGGTGATACGGCTAAACTTAATCTTTTTTATTTCAGTTTAACAACAAACTAAGGTGATAATAAATAACTTTTACTTACCAAAATCACAGCTTTCTTTGGCTCTCTTTAAGATATTACATTATTTATCTTGTCCTTGTTATCGTTTTTTATCTTTTCTATTGATATTTATTATATCACATCTCTTTATTTTTGCAATACTTTTTTCTCGTTTTATTATTCAAATTTATTATGTGGTTTTTATGAAACATTTTCTGTTCTTAAAAAAATATATATGTTAGTAAGAAATACAAAGGATACCATAAAATTATAGTAATGATAGGTAGTTTGTAAAATAATTTCTTTATTTCCAAATTAATTTTTTTAATAAATTTTACCACTATCGCAATTATAATTGTTGTCAAAATATGCAAAAACTCTGCTATAGCTGATGGAGCCAAAACTAGAAGAATATTACCATAATCCATTGTCTCTCTATACCATTCCATAAAGTTATTTATATTTAATTCTGCTATTATCATAAATACTAACATTGATATTATATATATTATTAGTATCATAACTTTTTTTCTACTCATTAGTATCATTCCATTCATCTATAGTAAATTTTATTGTCACATTATATTCATGCATTACTCCTGAAGCTACTGATATCATTGCTAAATTATTAGCTGTACTTCCAGATAAACCTTTTCAGAAATATATTTTTAGTAAAAATAATCTTTAAGAGCAAGCCTACGCATTTATCAATATTTTGTGTAGACTTTCTTTATCTTTTGCTATATAATCAATTTTTTGTTACATAATTTTTTCTTTTTATCCCAACCTTTTTCGTATTTATTTTTTATCTATTATTTCATTTATTACTTCTTCTCAATATACATTTATTGTTCCATTTGTTATTTCTTTTTTATTATTTAAACTGCTGTGAATTCACCCATGTCAAACTGCTCTTTCCATTCTTCTAGTTTATTGATTCTTGCATTATAAAAATCAAGTCTTCCTTGATGAGCACAAACTAATTTTTTAAATTCAGCATGCTCCATGTCATTTACTTTTTGTGAAACAAAAACTTTTTCAAATTTGGCATCAAAATATTCTTTCATTTCGTTAAACTGATTACTAATACTTTTTTCCATGGTGTCCAATATATCAATTAAGTCTAATCTGTCTTTCTTACGACCTTCCTCTAAAGCAATTAATCTTTTTTCATTTGCTTCCCATTTTTTGTCATTTTCATCCCATCTTTTGTTGTTTGCTATCCAAAGTTTCTGATTTTCATTCCATCTTTTGCTGTTTTCTTCCCATCTTTTGTTATTTTCTTCCCAACGTTTATCATTTGCTTCCCATCTTTTGTTATTTTCTTCCCATTTCTTATTATTCTCTTCCCAACGTTTTTCATTTTGTTCCCATCTCTTTTGGTTTTCTTTCCAAAGTTGCTGATTTTCTTTCCATCTTCTTTCGTTTTCTTCCCATTTTCTATCGTTTTCATCCCAACGTTTATCATTTGCTTCCCATCTTTTGTTATTCTCTTCTCTAAACTCTCTTAGCTCAGTCAATATCACATTTGCCATCGCATCTTCCATACTATCACCACCTTTCCCTTTTCATTTAAATGTAAGATATGTTTTTGATTAATATGTAAACTTTTACTTTGTTCATATCTTAGTCAATATTTAATCATAAGTTCCATATAATGTCAATAGAAAAAGCAAAAAAATTTAAAATTTCTTGCTTTTATCTTATTATTGTTTTAAGCTTCATTTATCTTATACACGGTATATTCTGAATCATAGTTATATCCCAGTTTTTTAGCCAAACCTAATGAATCTAAATTAGCAGCATCCCAACTAGGATATAATCCTTTTTCTAAACATAGTAATATTAATTTGGATGCCATTGCAGTACCTATTCCTTTATGCTTATATCCTTCTTTCACTCTTATATTAATTTCGATACCATCTTTATAAATAATATTTGAACTACATATTCCAACAATTTCATCTTGTTTGAAACAACATACTCCTATTCCTTTATTCAAATAATCATCTGTTATTAACATTTGCTTTGGGTCTTCATTATCTGCTTTTATTAATTGATAGATTTTTTTATCAATCAATTTTATTTCATATTTAGGATTCAATATTTTACTAAATTTTTCTAAATCTTGTTTATTGAAAATATCTTTTTCCTTTTTTAAGGAATATCTTTTCGTTTTTTCAAAATCATCGTATGTACTTTCAATTATATTACTCCATTCATCATTCGCAATGATTCTTTTTGCAGTCTTTGGAATTGTTTTTAATACTTGTTTCGCTGATTTAGATTTGCTATCACCATCTATAAAGCAATATTGTCTAACCAATAAGTAAGCGATTGTAGGATTATCTAAATTATCTATGTATGCTTCTCCCATACATCCATCCATGACCGATTTACCCATATGAAATTTTATATCCTTAAATAAATGTTCTATCTTATGCATTTGATTATTGCTTAATTTTATCATTATTTTCTCCTTTTGAATCATTTATCCTATTTAGGCTATCCAACCAATCCGCTATAATAAGCATGATACAACTTATTATAATAGCCATTTGGTCGATTCACTAGTTCTGCATGATTTCCCTCTTCGATAATTTCGCCTTGACTTAGCACAATAATTTTATCCACATTCACAATGGTAGACAATCGATGAGCAATAAAAATTGATGTTTTTTCCTTAGAAATTTTATCCACAGACATTTGAACCAATTCTTCTGTTTTCGTATCAATATTAGCTGTTGCCTCATCTAAAATAAAAATAGAAGGATTATGAGCAAAAATTCTAGCAAAAGCCAACAATTGTTTCTGTCCAGAAGAGTAAGAACTTCCTCTTTCGTTTGAAATTTCGTCAATCCCATTTGGTAAACTATTAACAAATTCTTCTGCTGAAGCCAATTCAATTGTCTTATGAATATACTCATCGGAAAAACTTTTATTTAACTGAATATTATCCTTAATACTTCTGGCAAAAACAAATGGGTCTTGCAAAATAACACCAATTTTTTCTCTTAAAGAACGCAAATTAATATCTTTGATATTGATACCATCTAACAATATTTCACCTTTTTGTATTTCATAAAATCGATTGATTAAATTAGTAATGGTTGTTTTCCCTGAACCTGTTTTTCCTACAAAAGCAACACTTTGACCTGCTTCAATGGTAAAGCTGATATTTTTTAATATCCAGTTTTCTCCTTCATACGCAAACCAAACATTTTTGAATTCAATCTTACCTTCGACTTTCTCTAATATTTTTCCCTCTTCAAAGTTTTCTAAATATTCTCTCTGTTCTAATATATCATAAATCTTGTCAATCGAAACGACAGCCTCTTGAATGGTTTCAAAATTTTCAACTAATCGATTAATTGGGTCAAATATCTGCTTCATATAAGTAACAAATACATAAACTAAACCAACATCAATAGACATTCCTACCCAACCATTGATGCATGCCCATACAATAATAGACACTCCTAAATTTTCTAAAACAGTCATAATTCCTGGTAAAATAGCTGCTGTAATACCAATAGGATTTCTCGTTTTCCAAAAATCATCACATAATTCTTCACATTCTTTTTGTTTTTCATATTGTCGATTAAATATTTTAATTAATTTTACACCATAAATAGATTCTGCTAAAAATACATTTACTTTTGTCTTGGCAATTTTCGCTATTTCTTTAATCTTTTTACTAATCTTTGTTACAACAACAGATGATACGATAACCAAAGGAAGCACAATAAAGGATAAAAGAGCTAGTTGATAATTTAACGATAACATCATAATGACAAGAGCTACAATAATCAAAATATCTTTGATAAAAGTTGTAACAACATCTTTGAATAAGGCAGTAATATCTTCTACATCGCTTGTCATTCTGACAAAAAGCGTTCCAGCTGATGTTTTATCGTGAAATGGAATATTGGCATATTGTGCATATTGATACAACTTATTTCTAATCGAATAAATCACATTTTCTCCCATCATACTAGTAGCTGTCGTAACAATAAAATTTAAAATATTTCCTACTATCACAATCGCAACATAAATAGCCCCAATCATGCCAATTGTCATAATCCCTTTTTGATATAAATTGGCACTTAAATAATCATCAATCACTATCTTAATTAAATATGGTTTTACGACTTCACCAATATTGATTAAAATAGCTAAAATCGATATAATTGCTATAGATTTTGCTTGTGGTCTTAACATTTTGTATAATCTTTGTAAGGTTTTATTTTTCATCTGTTTTTCCTTTCTTCCATACTATCTATGATAAAAAACTAGGTTCTGCCTTAGTGGATTGTTGTTGATAAAATTCTTGATAAATGCCTGGTTTTTGTATTAGTTCTTCATGTACTCCTTGCTCCACAATGGCTCCATTGTCTAATACAATAATCTTATCGCTTTGTTTTACATCTGATATTTTGTTAGAAATGATGATACAGGTTTTTTCTTTGGTTAATTCTTTAATATTTTCTAACAAAGCTCCGAGATGTTCGATTATCTAAAGCGGAAAAGGTATCATCAAAAATAAGAATACTACTATTTTTTAAAAATGCTCTTGATATAACGACTCTTTGTTTTTGTCCTCCTGATAAATCAGAGCCTCTTTCTCCTACTTCTGTTTGGATTCCCTCTGGCATTTGTTTGATTTCATCATAAATAATCGCTTTTTTGGTACTATCCTTGATTTCCTCTTCTTCATAATCTTCTTTAAATAAACTGATATTATCCTTCAAGGTAGATGAAAATAAGAAATTCTCTTGTGTGATGTAACAGATATTTTCTCTTAATGTTTCAACATTGATTTCATTAATATCTTTACCATCTATCATAATTTTTCCATTTGGAATGTTGTATAATTTAGTAAGCAGATTCATTAAAGTTGTTTTTCCACTTCCAATGGTTCCTATAATTCCTAAGGTTTCTCCTTTTTTGATTTCAAGGTTGATATTTTCTAATGCATTATCTAGCATTTCTGGATAGTGGAAGGTTAAATTTTGAATGGCAATATTTCCTTCTAATTTTTGTTCTACTTTGGTTTTTTCTACTGTTATTTTTTCTTTTTCTAAGTGGAATACCGCATCTAATCTTTGATAAGAAATCTGTGCTCTTTTATAATATGAAATTAGACCTGGCATCCAAGCAACTGGATTGACAAATAATGCAATATAACCATTAAATGCTACTAGTTCTCCTACGGTAATGGTTCCTTCTAAAACTAAATGAGAACCATAAATAAAGGCAATGGCATAGCAAAATCCAAAACAAATATCCATACATGTGGTTATTAAATTAGAAAATACATCTACTGCATTATCACTTTGTCTCACTTTTCGATTTTTAAGAATAAAATTTTTTAATTGACTTCCTTCACAGGAATACGCTTTTGTGGTTCTAATACTATCTGTACTTTCTTGTATGTATTCTGACATTTCGGTAAATCTTTGTTGTGCCTTTTTAAAATTGATTTCCACATATTTTTTGATTTTTATCACAATAAAAGATGTTAAGATGATGGGACATAATGTGGCAAGCGTTAAATATAAATTGACTCCATGTATCATTTGAAACGTAGCAATGATAAAGGTATATATGATTCTGGAAAGATAGGATAAAATTCTATATAGAAATTTTCTTAATTCATCGATATCTTTTACAAAATAGGACATAATTTCCCCATTTTTAATATTTTGGATTTCTTTCACCTTTAGCTTCAAAAATCTCTCAAATAATTTTAGCATGACATCTCTTTGAAATCCTCTATTGATATATACTGTATAATATCTCCAGACAAGTCTTATTAGTAGCAAAACAATACATATTCCTAATAGGTAATATGTATTGCTTAATATAACTTGTTTATTCGCTTCTATATCATATAAATGGTCAATCATGTTCCCAATAATTTTAGCAGGACATGTTAATAAATAGATATTAATCCCAATTAACACTAGCATCATTGCTATTTTCCATTTGTATCCTTTTAATGAATCTATTATTACTTTTTTCATAAATAACATCCTTTTCCTTTGTTTCTACTTTATTGGTTACTCTTTTTCTATTTTATTATAAATGGTATCTTCGTTAAATCCAAAACTAGCATTTCCATTTTTTATCGTTTGTTGGTTTTCCATTTGGTGATTTAAATTCATAAGATTAATTTCATCTTGAAAATTATATTCATCAAAATCAAATCTCATAATCCTTCACAACCCCTTCATAATAATTTACTACAATATATCACATTTTTTAAGAAAAAACAAGACTTTTGAGACAAGAGGGACAGGTTTCAAATGTCTCACATTTTTTGTCGTTTTTTGTTATTTTTATTTTTCGACATTTATCTACCTAATTTTTGAGACATTTGAAACCTGTCCCCTTTGTCTCATTTTACTAATCTCTGTGTCTCTTTTGCAATCATCAATTCCTCATTGGTTGGAATGACATATATTTTCACTTTGGAATCTGGTTTAGAAACTAGTTTTTCCTCGCTTCTAATGTTATTGGCATCTACATCCATTTCTACTCCCATAAATTGTAATTGCTCACAAATGCCTTTTCTTATATTAATTTGATTTTCTCCAATGCCACCTGTGAATATAATAAAATCAATTCCATTCATGGCTACCGCATATTTCGCAATGTAGCTTGCTATGGCATATTTGAAACTATCTAATGCGATTTGAGCTCTTTCATTTCCTTCGTTTCCTGCTATTTCAATCTCTCTAAAGTCTGGTACTAAACCAGAAATTGCTTGCACACCTGCTTGTTTATTTAAAATATTTTCCATTTCATCGGCTGATAAATTTTCTTTTTTCATTAAATACAACAAGATAGATGGGTCTAAATCTCCACTTCTTGTAACCATAGGGATTCCACCTAATGGTGTCAATCCCATGCTAGTATCAACTGATTTTCCGCCTTCAATCGCACAAATACTAGCTCCTTGCCCTAAATGACAAGTTACGATTTTCATGTCTTCGATTGGCTTATTTTCTATTTCTGCCAATCTTTGGGAAACAAACATATGAGATGTTCCATGAAATCCATATTTTCTTACTCCATATTTTTTGTAATATTCATAAGGAATGGGATATACATATCTTTGTTTTGGAATGGATTGATGAAAAGCAGTATCAAATACTCCTACCATTGGTTTGTTAGGCATTACATTTTGGCATGCCTCAATTCCTAAAATACAAGCTGGGTTGTGCAATGGTGCTAAATCGGTGCATTCTTTCAACACATCAATCACAGAATCATCTATTACAACTGACTCGGCAATCTTTTCTCCTCCATGTACCAAACGATGACCAATCGCATTGATTTCCTCTAAACTATCAATTACTTTATATTCTGGATTGGTTAATTGTTGCAAAGCAAATTCAATGGCTTCGGTATGATTATAAGCGGGATTTTCAATTTGTTTTTTCTGACCCTTTGCTTTATGGGTAATAAAGGCCTCTTTTTCTCCTATTCTTTCATATTTCCCAGAGGCTAAAACCTCTTCTGTCTCCATGTTGATTAATTGGTATTTTAAAGATGAACTACCACAATTTAATACTAATACTTTCATTTTTTATTCTTCCTTTCTTTTTGGGGACATGGGGACGTAGATAATGTCCCTCCATACCCAATTTTTTCAACTTAATGTATTATTTATTATTTTTGCAACACCGCGTAAGCGACCAAACGAGCCTTTAGGCGAGTGCGATTGGAGCAACCAGCCATATTAAAAATCTGAAGGTTGCGACACACAAGGTGTAAAAAAATAATAAATAATACATTAAGTTGATAGCATTTTTTATCATAGGGACATTATCTACGTTCCCATGTCCACTAACTTCAACGTTTCTCTTGCTATCATCAATTCTTCATTGGTTGGAATGGTATAAATTTTGACTTTTGATTCTGGTGCTGAAAGTTCTGCTTCTTCCCCTCTTATTTTGTTCTTCTCATCATCTATTTTAACACCTAAAAATTCTAGTTGTTCGCAGATTGCTTTTCTGGAAATTGGTCCTTTTTCACCGACTCCTGCTGTAAAAGTCAAGACATCGATGCCTCCCATGGCAACCGCACATTTAACTATGTAGGATGCTGTTAAATAGTGATATACATCTAATGCTAAAATCGCTTTCTCTCCTCCTGACAAAGCTTCTGTCTCGATATCTCTAAAATCTACCGATATTCCAGATATTCCATAAACTCCAGCTTGTTTATTTAGCATATTTTCCATTTCATCTGGAGATAGCTGTTCCTTTTTCATAAGATACAACAAAATGGATGGGTCTAAATCGCCACTTCGGCTTCCCATTGGAATGCCTCCTAATGGTGTTAATCCCATGCTAGTTTCTACTGACTTTCCATTTTGAATAGCACACACACTACAGCCTTGCCCTAAATGACAATTTACGATTTTTAAATCTTTGATGTCTTTTCCCATGATTTCAGCCACTCTATCAGATACATACTGATGAGAGGTTCCATGAAATCCATATTTTCTTATGCCATATTTTTTATAGTATTCATAAGGAATGGGATAGATATATCTTTCCTTCGGAATGGTCTGATGGAAAGCGGTATCAAAGACAGCTATCATTTTCATGTTTGGTGCAATTTTTTTACATGCTTCGATTCCTAGAATACATGCTGGATTATGGATAGGAGCTAAATCAGCACATTGTTTGATTTCTTGTATTACCTCTTGTGTAATAATAACCGAATTGCTGAATTTTTCCCCTCCATGTACGACTCTGTGTCCAATTCCACCTAATTCCTCTAAATTTTTAATAACACCATAATGCTTGTTTGTTAATCGCTCTAAAACAAACGCTATTGCTTGTTCATGATTCTTAGCAGGATGTTCAAATTTGTGTTTGATTCCTTTCACTTTATGCGTTAAAAAGGAATTTGGCTGACCAATTCTTTCAAAATATCCTTTGACTAACATTTCTTCTGTTTCCATATCAATTACTTGATATTTTAAGGAAGAACTTCCTGAATTTAAAACTAATATTTTCACAAAATCTCCTCCAAAATGATTTATTGTTGTATCATCAACGCAGTAAGATGAAACTTTTTACTTTTCATTTGATGTAAAATTGATGAAAAATGTTATATTGCTAGGCAATCGTGCAAAAAATTTTTGAGATAATACGAGCTGTATATCGAAGAATTTTTTTGTACGATTAACGACGCAAGATGCTGATTTTCATTAATTTTTTTGGGCTTGCACAGCAGTAATCGCAACAACCCCAGCCACATCCTTACTACTACAAC
>CAOKVW010000028.1 GCA_948472955.1 uncultured Clostridium sp.
GTTAGCATATATAGCTAATTAGGATATTTTTTATTATCTAGGCTGAACAGTAACTGGTTTTTTACATTTTCTATCTTTGGCATGATTTTGGGTGATTTTGGGGACGGAGGAAAAAATCATGCTACATTGTAAATATGATAATTTAAGTAGTAATCTATATTATTTTGCAACATCGCGTAAGCGACCAAACGAGTATATGCGAGTGCGATTGGAGCAACCTACAAAAATTTCTATTTAGTTGGTTGCGACACACAAGATGTAAAAAATAATATAGATTACTACTTAAAAAACCAAGTCCAAACTAATCATGATTTTTTCCTCCGTACCTAAAGGTATTACTTATCTGTAAGCTCACTTAATGCTCGCACAGCTAAGGGCATCCCCAAAATCACCAAAATCATCTCGATTCAAAATTATTTTAAAAATTTTTCTGCAATGGATTTTGCTGTTAATCCAAAATATTCCATTAATTCTTCTGCTTTGCCAGATTTTCCAAACGTATCTTGCATTCCCACTCTTTCTAATTTAGTAGGATACTCATCTGTTAAAACCTCACTAATTGCTGAACCTAATCCGCCAATCACACTATGGTCTTCCACAGATACTAATTTCTTCGTTTCTTTTGCACATTGAATAATCTTATCTTTATCAATTGGCTTAATCGTATGAATATCTACCACTCTAATGTCAATCCCTTGTGTTTTCAATTGTTCTTGTGCCTTAATCGCTTCTGCTACTGTTACTCCTGTAGCAAACACTGTTCCATCGGTTCCTTCTCCCATTTGAATGGCTTTTCCTATTTCAAATTTTTGATTTTCTTCATAGATAACTGGTGTTGCTAGTCTTGCTAACCTAACATAAACAGGTCCATTTATTTTGCTAATTTCTCTAATAATCCATTTTGCTTGGGTATCATCAGATGGCGAAATAACTGTCATATTGGGCAATGTTCTCATCAAAGAAATATCTTCTAACATTTGATGCGTTGCTCCATCTTCTCCTACCGTAATTCCTGCATGGGTAGCACATATTTTTACATTTAATTTGGGATAGCAAATACTATTTCTAATTTGGTCATATCCTCTACCAGCCGCAAAAACAGCAAATGTACTAGCATATGGAATTTTGCCACAAGTTGCTAAGCCTGCTGCTGTTGCTAACATATTCGCTTCTGCTATTCCCATATCGAAAAATCGGTCTGGATATTCTTTTGCAAATAAATTGGTTTTGGTAGCACCTGCTAAATCTGCATCTAGTACCACAATTTTTTCATTTTCTTTTCCTAATTCCACTAATGTTTTGCCATAACTCTCACGAGTTGCTATTTTTTGTTCTTTCATGCTCTTCTCCTCTCAAGGACATGGGGACGTAGATAATGTCCCCATATATCCCTTTTTAATTTGTATTTAAATATTCAACTAGGTAGGGACATTATCTACGTCCCCATGTCCTTATAATTTCATTTGGTATTTGCAAATTTCCTCTTCCTGTACCTAATGAAATACCTGGTTTCTTATCTCCGTGATAATCGGAACCTCCACTTTTGTATAAGCCTCTTTTTTCACATACCTCTAAAGCATATTGCGTTTGCTCTTCTGAAAATTCGCTATAATAACATTCCATTCCGTCAAAATCATAATTACACATTAAATCATCGATTAAGGCTTTCTTGTCTTTTGCCCAGTTATATACATAAACATGTGCTAAAAATGCCAGACCTCCCGCATGATGAATTTGCTTTATTATTTCTTCTACACTTGGCGTATCGGTTGATTTATCAATATAAAATATACTATCTTCACGATAACAATAACGATACTTATAATTGTCAAAACTTTCCCATAAATCCTCTGGACATTTTGCTTGGTTTTCTGGATGACTTTTTATTTCATCATAGATAACAATGTTTGCCCAATCATGATTCGGGTCCCAATTCAGTTCTTCATATGGTGTTAAAGTACATCCCATCTGTTGAAATATCTCATATCTCTTTTTTAAATATTTAGTTTGTATCTTAGCATGTGTTTTATCTTTGTAAAATTCATCTGACCATTGTTGAATTTTATTAACATCAATTCCATAGCCCAATATATCAATAATTTTTCCTTTGTAACATGCTTTTAATTCTACTCCTGGTATTAGCGTTCCATGATAATATTGTTTTAAATTCTTTTCTTCTATTTCACGGTAAGCCTTACAATTTTCGTGGTCTGTTATGGATATATAATCCAATCCTATTTGTTCTGCTTGTTTTAAAATTTCTTCTACAGTTTTTGTTCCATCTGAATGTGTCGTATGAATGTGTATATCTATCATCTTTTATTTACCTTCCCATTGCTTTCGTTATTTATTTTTCGACATTTTTCTATCTAATTTTTGAGACAATTTAAACCTGTCCCCCTTGTCTCATCTCCGCCATCGCTTGGTTGTATTGTTCTTCATTTGGTGCTTTTCCATGCCAACCTGCTTGATTTTCCATAAAAGTAATTCCTTTCCCTTTGGTGGTTTTGGCTATGATACAAGTTGGTTTTCCTTTTACGTTTTTAGCTACTTCAAATGCTTTTATGATTTCTTCTATGTCATGTCCATCGATGTTGATAACTTGGAAACCAAAGCTTCTAAATTTTTCATCAATCGGATAAGAACTCATGACTTCTTCAATGGTTCCATCAATTTGTAAATTATTGTTGTCAACAATCACACATAGATTATCTAATTGATACTGACTCGCTGCCATAGCTGCTTCCCAAATCTGTCCTTCTTCGATTTCTCCATCTCCTAAGACACAATAAACTCGATAATCCTTTTTATCCACTTTCCCTGCTATTGCCATACCATTAGCAGCAGATAAGCCTTGCCCTAGAGACCCTGTTGTCATATCCACTCCTGGTACTTTGTTTTTATCAGGATGCCCTTGCAAATAACTATTGATGTTTCTAAAACCTTTTAAATCCTCCACTGGAAAAAATCCTCGATTGGCTAAACAACTATATAATGCTGGCGAACAATGTCCTTTTGATAAAACAAATCTATCTCTTTCCTCCCAATCTGGATTTTCTGGATGAATATTCATTTCTCTAAAATATAATACGGTTAAAATATCTGCTATGGAAAGTGAACCTCCTGGATGCCCTGATTTGGCAGAATATATTTCTTCTATGATGTCTTCTCTCACTTTTCTTGCTTTTTGTTCTAATTCTTGTTTTTCTAATGGTTCCAAAATCTCCCTCACCTTTCTCTTATTTTATAGCTTTATTTTATCTCTTTTTCTAAAATGTTGTCAACCTATTTTCTTTTTTTATTTAATTTATGTTATAATATTAAAAATTTATATAATAAACTTGGCAAAAGAACATATAATATTAAATAAGCAGAAAGGACTGGTTATATGATAGATAATTACATTGAAAAGCACAAGGAAGAATTAATTCAAAAAACACAAGAATTAATCCAAATACCAAGTGTTATTTCTCATTCCGATAATCCGAAACATCCCTTTGGTGAGTCGATCCATGATGCCTTAGAATATATGCTAAAACTAGGAAATCGTTTAGGTTTTCGAACCAAAAATATAGATGGTTATTGTGGTTATATTGAATTTGGAGAAGGCGAAGAATTAATTGGAATTATTGGTCACCTTGACGTTGTTCCGGAAGGAGAAGATTGGAAATACCCTCCTTTTAGTGCCACCATTTCTGATAATAAAATATATGGTAGAGGTGCAATAGATGATAAAGGACCTGTTATGAGTTCTTTATTTGCCATGAAAGCAGTTATGGAGACCTGTCATGTACATAAACGTGTACGACTTATTTTAGGGCTAAATGAAGAAAACGATTGGAAATGTATCGATTATTACAAAAAGCAGGAGGAATCCCCTACAATTGGCTTTAGTCCAGATGCAGATTTTCCCTGTATTTATTCTGAAAAAGCCATCTTAACCAGCTATTTAAAGATGGATTATTCTCCTTTCTTAGAAAAAGATATTGTGATAAAGGAAATTAATACTTATGATAATCCCATTAATGTTGTCCCAAAAATGTGTAGCATCCTTTTAAAAATAAATTCTCAAAAAATAGTGATGAAAGATTTTATCAAAAATTTAAAAGATACAATTGAACAAACCCATTTTGAAATTGATATTTACAAAATAGATGAAGAAGAAATCAAACTTACCTCTTATGGAGTTCCTAGTCATGCTGCTCATCCAGATTTGGGGGTAAACAGTATTTCCCAATTAATTGTTGTCTTATCTAAAATATTCAATTTATATCACATAAAAATAGAATTATTTGATTTTTTTGCCACCTATATTAACACACAATATGATGGAAAAAATTTAGGAATTAATTTTGAAGATAAATCTGGAAAGTTGACTTTAAATGTTGGAGATTTTTATTTTAAAAACAATGGATTGCAAATCGGCTTGAATATACGTATTCCTGTTACCATGAACATACTTGAAATTGGAAAAAACTTTTTTCAACATACGAGTTCCTATCGAAATGTTGATTTTGATACCATTACTTACAAACCTGCTTTATATATTTCCAAAGAAAATAGATTGGTCAAAACGCTTTGCGATGTTTATAATCAAGAGACTCATTCTAATCTAGAACCAATTGCAATTGGTGGTGCTACTTATGCTCGTGCTTTTGATAATTGTATTTCTTTTGGGGCTAATTTTCCTGGCGACAAAGATATGTGTCATCAAACCAATGAATTTATTGCCATTGATAAGTTGTTACTTTCTTGTAAGATTTATGCTAAGGCAATTTTGGCTTTGGATAATTTAAAAGAAGAATGATTTTGGGTGATTTTTGGGACGGAGGAAAAAATCATGATTAAAAATCCCTATCATGATTTTTTCCTCCGTCCCAAAAATCAGCTTCTATTCAAACATTTCAAATTCCTGAATTGCATTTCCTCTTAAAAAATCTTGAATCGGCATTCTTTTAGCATTTTCTCCTTGAATCTCCAATACTTTTAAAACACCTTGTTTTGTTTTGATAAATAAACCCTTTTTAGGATTAGAAAGCAATACCGTTCCGTTTTTCATAGTATTTGTTGAACCTTCTAGTACAATTTCCTCTTTCTTTGCTAAATCTACTTTCCAGAATTTTATCTTTTTTCCATCCAAATAGCTATAGGCTCCCATAATAGGATTTAGCCCTCTTACCAGATTTTTAATATCTTGTGCTGTTTTGGTCTCCCAATCAATCTTAGCCATTTCCTTTGATAACATTGGTGCTATCGTAAAATCCTTCCCTTGCTTTTCTCTCGGTGCGATTCCCTTTTCCACTTGCTGTAATGTTTCTACTAACAGTTCTCCTCCTATTTTAGCCAGTCTATCCCATAATTCGCCTGTTGTTTCCTCTTCTCCTATTTCTATTTCTTGTTTTAAAATAATATCTCCTGTGTCCATTCCTTTATCCATATACATGGTTGTCACTCCTGTTGTTTTATCGCCATTTAAAACAGCCCATTGAATCGGTGCTGCTCCTCTATATTTTGGTAGTAAAGAAGCATGCACATTGATACAACCAAATTTAGGAATTTCTAATATACTTTTGGGCAGTATTGTCCCATAAGCCACCACACAAATAACATCTGGATTTAATTTTTTCATCTCTTCTATAAATTCTTTGTTATTTTTTATTTGTAATGGTTGATATATCTTAAATTCTTTTTCTAAGGCAAATTTCTTTACTTCTGATGGTTGTAATTTCATGCCTCTTCCTTGTGGTCTGTCTGGGTTGGTTACCACTCCTATGATATGGTGTCCTGCTTTATGAATTGCTTCCAGACTTTCCTTCGCAAAATCTGGTGTTCCCATAAAAATAATGTTCATAAATCATTTCTCCTCTGGTTCTACGTATTCTAAGGTTCCTGGTAGTATCTTATCCATGAATACCTCTCCATTTAGATGGTCAACTTCGTGGCTAATGGCTTGCGCTAGCAATTCTTTTGCTTTTACTCTCATTCTCTTTCCGTCTCTATCTGTGTATTCTGCCACTACTTCTGCTGGTCTAATCACTTTAGCAAATTGATTCGGAAAACTTAAGCAACCTTCTTCTACCTCTTGTTCTCCCTTTGTTTTTATAATAACAGGATTAATCATTACAATTGGTCCATTATCATCATATAAATCAATGACAATGACTCTTTTTAAAATTCCTACTTGCACTGCTGCAAGCCCCACTCCATTATATTTATGCATGGTTTCTATCATGTCATCTATTAAAGTTTGTATTTTTTCATCAATTGTTTCTATTTCCCTTGATTTCTTTTTTAAGATTTCGTCCCCTTCTAGTCTCAAATTTCGAATTGCCATTTTTTCTTACCCCTTTACTTTTTGCTTTTACATCATATTATTTGGATTCACATCCATCGTTATTTTTGTATTTTTCCAATTCTTTCCATAAGCTTGTTGCAAGCATTCATTTAATCTATCATTTACTTGACTCGTTATATTCCCCTTTAGAATGATTCGCCAACGGTATTGATTTTGTATTTTATCAATAGGTGCTGGCATTGGCTTAAAAATTTTAAATAATTCTCCTTTTAAGTTATTTTTTAAACATTCATACATCCATGTACTTGCTTGCTGAATTTCCGTTTCTTGTAAGCCATTAAAACTCACTACTGTTATATCACAAAATGGTGGATATTTCAACTGCTTTCGTAGTGCTATTTCCGTTTCGTAAAAATTCTCATAGTTTTGTTTTTTAGCACATTGAATGCTGAAATTTTCTGGATTATAACTTTGTATGATTACTTTTCCCGGTAAATTTTCCCTTCCTGCTCGTCCTGCTACTTGTGTCAAAATTTGAAAAGTCCTCTCATTAGCACGATAGTCATCGATGTTTAAAGAACTATCTGCTGCAATAACACCAACTAAGGTAACATTTGGAAAATGATGTCCTTTCACTACCATTTGTGTCCCAATTAAGATGTCGATATTTTCATTTTTAAAGCGATTTAGAATCTCCTCATGTGAATTCTTTTTGGTTACGGTATCAATATCCATGCGAATCGTTTTTGCGTTTGGAAACTGTTTGTTAATTTCTTGTTCTAGTTTCTGGGTTCCTGTCCCAAAATAGCGAATTTTATCGCTGTGGCATTCTGGGCATACGGTTACCACTTTTTCTTCTTGCCCACAATAATGACATTTTAGCTTTTTTTCATAACTATGATATGTCATACTGATATTACAATTCTTACATTGTACAGTATACCCACAATTTCTACACATAATAAAAGTAGAATACCCTCTTCGATTTAAAAATAAAATGGTTTGTCTTTTTTGTTTTAGATTTTCCTCAATGGCACTGTATAAATCCATACTTAACATGGAACGATTTCCGATTGACTAATTCTTGTTTTAAGTCTACTACTTGTACGTTTGGCAAAGATGATTGATTGGCTCTTTTCGTTAAAGTTAATAATTGTACATCTGATTTTTGTTCTTGTATGGCAGCATAATAGGTTCTCATATCTGGTGTTGCACTCCCTAATAAGAGTGGACATCTGCTTTGTTTCGCAATCTGTTTGGCAACTTCTTTCGCATCGTATTTTGGATTCGCTTCTGATTGATAAGAACTATCATGTTCTTCGTCAATGATAATAATACCTATTTCTTCAACTGGTGCAAAGATGGCTGACCTAGCTCCTATTACTATTTTAGCTTTTCCTTCTCTGATTCTCTCCCATTCGTCATGTCTTTCTCCTATTGACAGTTTGCTATGTAATACGGCAATTTCTTCTTTTCCAAATCGAGCAATAAATCGATCTAACATTTGTGGGGTCAAAGATATTTCTGGTACTAATAAGATGGCTGTTTTTTCTTGTTCTATTGCTTTTTGAATTAATTGTAAATAAATTTCTGTTTTTCCTGAACCTGTTACCCCATATAGTAGAAAAGACTGATAATCCTTTTGTTCCATTGTTCGTTCTATTGTTTGATACGCTATTTCTTGTTCTTTTGTTAAAGGCAATTTTTCTGTTTTTTCTCTTTGTTGAATGGTTTCTGTGTCTTTTAAATGCAATGGATTTCTTTCTATTTTTTGTTCGACTATTTCCAAATAGCCATTTTTGATAAGCGTATTAACAATAGCTCTGGAACAGTCTGTCAACATTTCTATTTCTGGTATGGTCACTCCTTCGTTGTCTTTTACAAAATGGAGGATTTTCTTTTGCTTGTCTGATTTGATGTTTCCTATCTCGATGTCTAGTTCTATTTCTTCTCTGTCCTTAGCTAAATAGATAGCATTTATGGTTTTATCTTGGATTCTTTTTTCTTTGTTTTTGGTTCTGCTTCCTGGCGTTAGCATTAATTTGATACAATCTGATACATTGCAAAAATATCTTTTTGCCATCCATGTGGCTAATGCGATTTGTTCGTCTTTTAATTGTTCTTCTAGTTTGGCAATTTCTTTGATTTCATTGGGATAGCTCGTTTTTTCTTTTAATCCTACGACAAAAGCTTCTTCTAGTTTTCCTCCTTTTCCAAAGGGTACTAAAATTTTGCTTCCAACAAAAATAAGCCCCTCTAAGTTCTCTGGGACACGATAATCAAAAGTTCTGTTTAGTTTTTTGGCGGTTCGATTGATGATGACTTCTGCTATCATTTTTTCTCCTCTTTTCTAGCATTAGTATATCAAATTTTTTGGAGTTTCACAAGATGGCAAGAGAGAAAAAAACGAGTAGTTTGCTAAAAACTACTCTTAATCTTCTTCATGCCGATGTGAAAAACACATAGCTTAATTTAATTAGATTATACTATATAATATAATCTAAGTCAACAAAAATATACTATTTTGTATAAAGTTTAACTAGCTTTTCATCTAATAAATCTAAATTTTTATTTGATAAATGAATTCCATCCAATAAATCTTTAGAAGTTCTCGGATAATATATTCTTTGTTTACTAATTGTTGTTAATTGATTAAGTAATGCAATACTTCCCTTTTTCATTTTTAAAATTTCTTTTTCAAACTTTTTTAGAAATTCCAGTTCTTGCGATAAAATAGAAATTTCTTCTAAATCATTTTTCATATCTTGACAATTATTAATTTTATTATTACTAAAAGATGAAAGCTTATCAAAAATATGATTGAATCTATTTTCAAATTTATTATACAAATTTATATAAATTTCATTACCAATATTTATAGTATTATCATAATATTTCTTATTTTCTTTCATAGATGTTAGCGGAACTACATTTAATGTTCCAAATGAAAGTTTATCATCTTTATTTAATACAATACAATAATGTAATCCTCCTAATTCTCCGACCAACATTAAAACCTAAGTTCACTTTTATAATATCACCACGTTTATATCTTTTTAATTTAGTAGAATCAAAAGTTTTTTCATTATCATGATAATTAGCAAAATCATTAATCCAATAAGCCAATAAATCAGATTTCTTATATTCTCCTAGATTAATGTGACTTTCAAAACTTTGATTTAATCTATTTAATGATAAATTTTTATGCTTAATAGCATTTTCTTTCATATTCTTCTCTTTCTGACTTTCCACAACACCATACCTAAGACAGACAACACCACTAACAATTCCAGAGCAATTTCGATAATACGTTCTTTTAAACCAGTCGAAATACTCACAATAAATTCCTTCGCATCGATATTATCCTCCAAAGTTGTTTCCTCAAATCCCGGTTCACAACTAGAATCCTTACAAGTCACTTTGTTATTCAGAACTCCTGTAACCTCGCTTGTTCTCGCTGTCAAAACAATCGTAAACTCTCTTGTTTCTCCAATCACTAAGTTATCTACATTTCTATGTGCTAATTTTCCCTCTACTGTCCAACCTAGATTATCCTCTTCTAATGCCACGTATCCTTTTGGAATATCATAACAAAGTATGGTTGAACCATCTAATTCACTCTGATTAGAAACATGAATGGTATAAGTAAGTTTTAAGGAATTGACAACTACTTTTTTGTCGATTTCTAATTTTTCAAAAACATTTTGTGGCTCATGATTCAACTCGACTTTTGCTAATTTTTGGGAAACAGAAATGTTAAAATGAAGCTTTCGATAACGATATACAACGCAAATCTCATTTTCTTCCATTGTTCCTGTGCTATTCGATGGTTTCTCTGTTAAGGCATACCCTTTTATCTCTTTAGAATTTGTCTTATACTCATCAAACACTTTTCCTTGCATCGTTTCTCCTTCTGTTATTTCCTTTCCTTCTTCATCTACATATCGAATGACTACCGTGCTATCTTTCAAACGATAGGAATAGGTCACAGTAATTGGTTCTTCCCTCATAATGCCAACTTGATTTTCTGGTATTTTGACTAATTCATAACCATAAATATCTTTGGATTTTGTTTGATATGAGTCAAAAACCTTTCCTGTGACAGTTTCCCTTTCTGCTAGTTCCTTTCCGCTTTCCTCTATATATTGAGCTATGATACTGGTATCTTTCAATTGATACACATATGTCACGGTGATTGGTTCTTCTTTCATCGTACCAACTTGATTTTGTGGTATTTCTTTTAATTGATAACCATATATTTCTTTCGACTCTGTCTGATACTGGTCAAAGACTTTACCCAGAATCGTTTGACGGTCTCGTAATTCTTTTCCTTGTTCATCTACATATTTGACGATTACGCTTGCCTCTTTTAAACGATAAGAATAGGTTACTGTTATTGTGTTTTCTTTCATCGTACCAGCATGACTATCTGGTACTTTTATGAGTTCATAACCATAAATATTTTTGCTTTCTGTTTGATAAGCATCAAACACTTTTCCTTTTATCGTTTCAGTATCTGCAATTTCCTTTCCCTTTTCATCTACATAGTTAGCTATTACGGTTGCATCTTTTAGTCGATATACATAGTCTACGGTAATAACATCTTGTGTCATGCTTCCTTTACTATTCGTCGGTATCTTAGTTAATTCATATCCTTGTATCTTTTTGGCTTTTGTCGTATAGGTGTCTTTTTCATAGCCTTTAATCGTTTCACTGTCTGCTAGTTTCTTTCCCTTTTCGTCTACATGATTCACAATTACTTGATAAGGTATTTTGGTGCTTACTGTATTAGAATTTAAAGTATAAGCATTATTAATAATAGTAGAAGCTGTATTGCTAATGTTTCCCGCTGTTACTTTACTATTGACTTTTGCTTTTATCACAAATTGATAAGTTTGCCCTTTGTATTTCATATTCTTCAAATAGTTACTAGAAAAAGTATATTTTAAGGTTCTATTAGAACTATCATAATGGGCAGTTCCCGCTGTAGTTGTTATGTTTTTATTATTTTCATCATACACAGTCAAAGATTGATAAGTCAAATTGGCATTTAATACATCTTTTAACACCATAGAAGAATAGCAAAAATTAGTATCAGTAGCTTTTGAAATATCTTGCGTTATAGTATAGGTTACTGTATCTCCTTGATTAGCTGTTGTTTTATCTATGCTTTTCTTGGGATAATTGGGAATGGTAGCTGTAAGCGAACTATATTGTAAATGATAACCGTACATCTACCTTTTCGTGTCCATTTTCACTTAGAGCATATAATTCTACTTCTATATAATTCTTATTTTGATATTGAAAAGAAACACATTCTAAGGTACCTGATTCTGTCGAACCTATTTTAGAACCTGTGCCATAAAATATATTTTGATAAGTACGTGAAACATAGCGAGATGCAATAGAAGCTACATATTTCATATTCGTTTTTGTATATAAATATTGATGGGAAGATATTTTAGAAGAAGCTCCTTCATTGGGGTCTTCTGAAAATAAAGATAGATATGCTCTATTTAAGGTAATCGGCGTATTAGAATTAGCATAATAAAAATAAATCTGCACGGTTGCATGTTCAATGTTTCTGTACCACCACTCATTGCTGGAAGCCATCGATTTTCCATAAGCTGTCCAATATAAAAGTGGCGGTTCTCCTTTGGTTACGATATCAGAATAAATTAATTTCATATCAATGGCTTTGCCATTTAATTTACCACAATTACTAAATTTAACTGTGACAACAGAATTAAGCGTTTTTCCTCTCGTTGCATTGGTAAATTCTACCTCTCTTTTGGGAGTGGAGTCACTTGTTACGCCATCTCTTATGGCATATGGTTCTGAACCAGAAACATTGACAGTGGGACGTGAGGTATAGTTTAATGTTAGCTTATCTAATGTATTGGTTTCTAATAAGGTTTGTGAGTTGATGACAGTATAAGGATTGGTGGCAGCATATACGCTTCCTAGATTTAAAAATAATACCATGAAAAATAATGCAATAGACATGCTGAAAAGACTTAAAATTTTTTGTTTTTTTCGTTTCATAAAACCTTCTTTCTTTTTTGGTTGGGATTTTTTAGATTCTAAAATAATAAAAATATAAATAATAGATTAACTTGTGTGCACATACCAAGTTGTTTTGTTTCGCAATTTAAAAATAATTGCTTTTTGATAATTTATCACAAAATTTTAGTTTAATCAATACTTTTTGCTATACTTTTCATCGCAAATTTCGACAATTTTATTAATTTCTTGTTTCCAAAAAGAAGCATATTTTAATCATGCTTCTTTTGTTCTAAATAATATTCAAATTCTTTTTCTCCTATAGTGACTATCTCTAAATTTTTAGACATTATATTCTCATAGTTTTTTATGAAATTTCTTTTTATCGATTTGATTACTCCATTATGTGTTACTATTAATATTTTTTCATCGTTTTGATATTTATGAAATAGGTCTTCTACAAAATTACATACTCTTTTATCGACTTCTTTTGGCGTTTCTGCACCATGTGGAGTATATTTACCTACTCTAAATAAATCCACTAAATCTTTATTAATTTTATCCTTCTTTTTTCCAGTCCATTCCCCTATACTTGCTTCTACGATTCTTTCATCTATGATTGGATTACTATTTGGAATAAGTGCCTCTAAGGTTTGCTTAGCCCTCTTCAATGGTGAACAATATATCTCATTAAACTGTTTGTCTTCTTTCCATAATTTTTTTGCTTGTTCTATCCCCTCTTTCGTTATATTGCAATCTGTTCTTCCTACAAATATCCCCGCCTTATTATATTCTGATTCAGCATGTCTTATAAATATAAGTTTTGGCATATTATCTCCTCCTAGTATATTTTAAACCCTCTTTTTGTTATTGAACATATTTGTTCTAATTCTCCCTTGATTTCTCCTGGACACTTTTTTAATACTCTACTTACCGTTTCCTCTAGTATTTCTTGTGTTTCATTGTGTGTTCTTATTTTTACATCGACATCTATATTGACACTTTCTCCCAATAAGAACCTTTTATCTCCAATCATCATTCCTTGTTCCATATATTTTATGTCGATATCATCATTTACTAACTTTACCCCTAATCCATGTGGATTAAGTAGCATATTTGTATTATTATGGATAAAATTATTAGGACTATCCTCTATTACTATAGGATTTACTAGATAAATATTATTTCCAGGTGCTGTAAGTAGTGTATATAAACGATTTTCCCATTGTGTTCCTATACACACACTATTCCTATTAGGCATCCCATAATGTGGAATATTCAATATTTCTTTATCTAATAAATTTCCTAATACCTTTTCACAAAAATATCTATTTCTTTCTTCATTAAATTTCTTTAAAAATTCAGCTATCTTATAAAATTTTTCTGCTGTCTTTCCTTTGATATATCTCAAATATCTATTACTTTTTTCGTCTCTTTCGATTAGTATGTCATGATAAAACCAATTTCCTTTTACGGGATATAAGCCTTCTTCCATATTTTCCCTTTTATACTCTTTTGCAGATGCATGTACGATTAAATAATATCCTTTTTCCAGTTCATATTTTCCATTCGATTTTCCCAGTATTACAAAGTGGTTTCCAGAATCATAATTCCAGTCGTATTTGCTTTTATCTTTAAATTCTTTTTCTACTCTATTTCTAAACTCTTTTGGGGTTATTTCTCTTTTTAATTTAAATATTGCTGTTCCACAAACATTTACTGTACTATCTATAGGAATAAATGGTTCATCTGTTTCCCATGTATAACAACTCCCTGTATACATTCCACCACACATACGAGTAATATTTGAGGCTATTCCTAAGTCTGGCATAGCATATATATTACATTCTCTTTTTCCCTTTGATAATTTTGTTGCTACTGTTGCTATTAATTTTTCTGTTTGTTTCAATTGTTCTATAACCTTTATCTGTGTATTATCTCTCAAAGTTAAATCTACAATCATTTTTAATTTTCTCCTTAATCTAGTAAAATGTTAGCTTTTATTCAAACAAATTCTCCAATGCCTTTCTATAAACCTCTTTTATCATCTCATAGCCACCTTCCACTGTCTCTGCAAAGATGGTAGCACACACACCTGAATTAACTTCCATTACATACAATTCATCATCAACTGTTTGAATGACATCGATAGTAGCAAAATTCATATTCATAGCTTTTCCTGCTTGCATTACCAGTTCTTCCATACTTTGATACAATTTTCCTTTTTCTAATACTTTGGCTGTTGCTCCACCACTCAAATTATATTTCCAAGAAATAGCAACCTTTTCTCCCTTTTGTGGCACAGTATTCATATCTAATTTACTTAAATTGTCTCGTATCACTTTTTTATCTGGTAAATGTAAAGCTTCTATTAACTCTCCTAAGGTTGTTTCTCCATCGCCTATCACAAATGGTTTGGTTTTTCCGTAAATCAATAACACTTCTCCATTTAAATAAAAAGTCCTATATTCTGTTTTTATATCATAAAAAGGGCAGATACTGGCAGAGCCTTGTCCTTGATGAAATAATTTTTGAATGGCAATTTCTGCTTCTTTTCGGTTATGACAAAGTTGCACATCTTTGCCTTGACAACCATCATTTGCTTTTACTACTATTTTATCATATTTCGAAAATTCCTCTATAACAGTATTCCAAATACCTTCTTCTGGAATATATTTACTTCTTGTCGCTGGATTGAATATCATGGTATGTTCAATCACTGGCACCTTTTGAGATTTTAATACTTCATAAGTGGCATATTTGTCATCTGCTATTTCACCAGATGCTTGTGGATTGTTATCAAAATGATTTCTCGTAATATGTCTTATTTTACCATCTTTAGAAAGTTGAAGAAGCCAACCATAGGATAGCTTCTCTACTTTAATACCCATTTCCTGACATAATTCTTTTAAGATAACATGAAGAAATCTCTCTTCGTCTAATTTTTCCTCCATATATTACTCCTCTTCCATTTTTTGCTCATTTTCTATAATGGTTTTTATGATTTGTACGGTTTTTTCTAAATCATCATTTTTTAATACATAATCATATAAGTTGATTTTAGATTCCTCATAATCAAATCGATTTAACCTCAATATTACCTCTTGAGGACTAGGCTTGTCCACCCTAGCTTCTAGCCTTTTCTTTAATTCTTCTTTTGGTACTCTTAAAAAAATGGTAATCACTTTTGTATCATCTTTTAATAATTCCTTCAGATGTTCTGTTCCATTTACATCAATATCTTTTACAATGATTTTCCCACTTTTTATCTTCTCATTTAGTAGTTTTCTAGACGTTCCATAATATTGGTTATGATGAATATCATATTCGTAAAATTCTTGGTTTTCTATCATTCTTTCAAATTCTTCTCGACTAACAAAATGATAAGTTTGCCCTTCGATATCTCCTTCACGCCTTGGTCGAGAAGTAAAAGATGGAAGCGATTCTACATTTTCCATCCTTTCTATTAATTGCTTCTTTATGGTATCTTTTCCTGCTCCTGCTACACCAGATAAAATAACTAACATATGGTTACCTTCCCCTCTGCTATTTCATTAGCTGCTAAGGTTACTGGTGATTCCTCTTTTGCATCAGTTTTTGCTTCGTCTCCTGCTGCTATTTGTCTTGCTCTTCTTGCTGTTGCAATTACTAGTTCATATCTGTTTTGTGCCTTTCCATCTTTTAATAATTCCCCTACTGTTGGTTTCACAATCATTTTAAATTCCTTCCTTTCTTTTAAAACAAAGAACATGGGACATGGGGACGTAGATAATGTCCCTAAATACTTAAAACTCTTAACTTAATATATTATTTATTTATCATAGGGACATTATCTACGTCCCCATGTCCCATATCCCTTCTTGTTATTTTACTTCTTCTTGAGAAATTGTTTTATCAATTCTTCCTCCCACTGTTTCTGGTTGAACAGCTGATAATATAATATGTCCAGAATCCATAATTAATACCGCTCTGGTTCTTCTTCCATAAGTAGCATCTACTGCTGTTTTATTGTCCTTGGCTTCTTGCACCATTCTTTTAATGGGTGCTGACTCTGGACTTACAATTGCTACAATTCTTTCTGCTGAAACAATATTTCCGAATCCAATATTTACTAATTGCATATTTTTCCTCCATTTCCTTCCAAATTATTCTATGTTTTGAATCTGCTCCCTAACATTCTCCAATTCTGTTTTTACATCAATCACATTATTGGTAATCTCCAAATGATTAGCTTTTGAACCAATCGTATTCGTTTCACGATTCATCTCTTGGATGATAAAATCCAACTTTTTACCAATTGATTCTTCTGTATGCAAAAGCTTCTCAAACTGTAATATATGACTTTTTAATCTTGTAATCTCCTCTTCCACAGAACACTTATCCGCATAAATTACCACTTCTTGTGCTAATCTTGATTCATCCATTTCTTGATTTCTTGCTATTTCTTTTATTCTACTCTCTAATTTTACTACATATTCTTCAATAAGTCCAGTAGAAAGTGAAGATATTTCTTCTACTTTTTCTTGAATCGCCTGAATTCTTATCAATAAATCTTCTGCTATTTTACTACCTTCCGTTGCTCTCATTTGCACTAGCTTTTCAGTTGCTTGGCTAACGGTTTCTAACAACTCACTTTGAATGGTTTCATCTTCCTGCTTATTTTGAATACTCAAAACATCTGGAAATTTAGATATTTCTGTCACTTCTATATTGGCTAAAATATTTTCTTGTTTGGCTAATCTTTTTAATTCATCAATATAAATTTTTGCTATCTCTGTATTAATCTTAATTTCTTTTCCTTCGGTTGAATTGTTTTCAAAAGTGATAAACACATCTATTTTCCCTCTTTTAACTTGGGAGGAGATTTCCTTTTTTACTGCTTCTTCTAAATAACTTAAAACTCTTGGCATTTTTACTGAAATATCTAGATATCTATGATTGACACTTTTAATTTCTACTTGATATTCTCTTTCCTCTTTCAATAGATTGGCTTTGCCATATCCTGTCATACTTTTAATCATGTTAATCTATTCCCTCCTTAAAGTACGTCCTATTTTATTTTTCGGATTTTGTTACTTCTTTTTTGGGTCTTCCTCTTTTTTTCTTTTCTGGAGCTTTTGGTTCTTCCTTTTCTTCTTTTTCTGTTTTTGTTTTGGTTGTTTTCTTTTTGTCTGTGTTAGTACTAGTTTTTGCTTTGGTGGTTTTCTTTTTCTTTGTTTCGATTTCTTGTGCTTTTTCTTCTTTTGCAGTTTTACTTTTGGTTTTTGAATTTTTCTTTTCAGCTTTAGCTTCTTCGGGTTTTTCTTGGATTGTTTTACTTTTTTCTTTTGTTTCTTTTGGTTTTTCTTTTGTGTCAGTTTTAGTTTTTGCTTTCGTGGTTTTCTTTTTCTTTGTTTCGATTTCTTGTGCTTTTTCTTCTTTTGCAGTTTTATTTTTTGTTTTCGTAGTTTTACCACTTTTCGTCTGTTTTTCTTTTGTTTCAGCTTTTGGCTTTCTTGTCGTTTTCCTAGCAGATTCTTCTTTTTGCTCCTTTTCCTCACTTGACTTTGTTTTTTTCGTTTTAGTACTTCTTTTCTTTGGATTTTCATTTTCTTCTATTTTTTCTCTTGAACTTTTAGTTGTGTCGCTCCTCTTTTTAGCTTCTTTTTTCACTGGTTCCTCTTTTTTTACAATTTCGGAAATATCACTTAAACTGTTTAAGTATTCTTTCCTTCCTTTTGTATATAATACAATTGATTTCAATACATAATAGATTGAAATAATATAAGAAGAGGTTAGTAAATAAGATTTAAAATTATATTTATATAAAGTTGTAACATGCATAATGGATAAACTATGTATGGATAAAATTAAAAATTCTATCCCTGTGACTGCTGTTCCCCCTTGTTCTTTCTTATAAGCTCTTTCTAAAAAGATAATTCCTACAACCAAGAACACACCAGCAAATACTTCTATATCGCCTACTAATCTTTCTTGTTTCATTGTCGAATGAGCTAAGTTTAAAACAATGAAATATACCATAATTCCCACTGCTCTTAATAAATTCCTAAACATTTGCTTTAAAATTTCTTGCGATATTTCTTTGGGAAGCTTTTTCTTTTCATTTTTTACTTTCTTTTCGTTCTTTTTTTCTTCTTTTTCTATTGTATCATTTACCATTTTATTTTCCTCCATCCTGTTTAAAAATGATTGAATTTATAAACTACTGGTATATTACAGAATGTTTATTCTTTCAAATTTCTAACTCATACATAATAATACTTAATACATTTAGTGCTACTGTTTCTGTTCTCAAAATTCTATTTCCTAATGTGACTATTTTAGCTTCCTTTTCTTTTAACAATTGTATTTCTGAAGCATCGATTCCACCTTCTGGTCCGATTAAAACAGCAATTTTAAAATCTTCCGTTGGAAGGTGTTTTAATTTTTGTAATTCATATTTTAATTTATTTTCTTTTTCATTTTCATAAGCTACTATTACTATATCATAATCGGAACATAAATTACAAATATTTTTTATGGATTCTATCTTATTGATTGAGGGAATTCTATTTCTTCCACTTTGCTTCGCTGCCACTTCTGCTATCTTTTGCCACCTTTGCAACTTTTTTATTTTATCCTTGTCAGTTAATTTAACAACACATCGTTTCATTTCTATTGGTGTAATATCATAAACTCCCAGTTCCACTGCTTTTTGAATCACCCATTCCATTTTATCTGCTTTGGGAAGCCCTTGAAAAATACTTACTTTTATGTTTGCTTCTGAATTGGTATCTAACTGCTTTATGATATGACATTGAATACTGTCTTCTTGCATTCTTATTATTTTACATAGATAATCTGTTGAAAGGTCTTGATTGCAAATGGTTAATTCTTCTCCTATTTTCTTTCTTAATACATTTTTTATATGATTGACATCTTTCCCTGTGATTTTAATTTCTTCTTGATGGATGTCTTCACTGGTTACAAAAAATTTAGGCATGGTTATCTCCTTGTTTTTTTATGATTGTCTCTTATTATACGATTTTTTTGCCTTTTTTTCAAGTGCTTTGCAAATTTGATTGTAATTAATCTGTGATAATATTACCCTAAGAAAATATCTCATGAAAATGATA
>CAOKVW010000029.1 GCA_948472955.1 uncultured Clostridium sp.
TAGAGAGAAAATTCAAAAAGCTATTTTAGAAGCTTATGAAGCTCCAGAAACAGAGGAATCAGCAGAATAATTGATAAACGTTAAAAAGAAGAAAGCACTTTTAGGAGTGCTTTTTTTGTGGTATGTTCTGGTGTGTTCTGGGACAGGCACCATCATACCCCTTTTGGCTACTTTTGGGACAGGTCTAAAGTTTAATCGAAACAGTTGATAATTTTGAAAAAAACTTGAAAAAAAGTGAAAAACAAGTTAAAATAGATAGTGTTATAAAAGGCTTGATTTTTTATAAAACAAACCAATAAAAAGAAGGTAGGAAAACGAAACATGTATTTAATTGTGGGATTAGGTAATCCAGAACAAGACTATGGTGGCACAAGACATAACATGGGATTTAACACCATCAATAAATTAGCAAAACAATATGATATTCCAATCACCAAAAATAAATTTAAAGGTTTGTATGGAATGGGAACTATAGAAGGAGAAAAAGTTATTTTATTAAAACCGCAAACTTTTATGAATTTAAGTGGAGAGAGCATCCAAGAGATGATTCAATTTTATAAAATAGAAATGGAAAATTTAATGGTTATTTATGATGATATTGATATAGAGCCAGGAATTATCAAAATTAGAAAGGCAGGAGGAGCAGGCACACATAACGGAATGAAATCAGTCTTACAGGCATTAAATACCCAGAATTTTAAAAGGATAAGAGTTGGCATTGGAAAACCAAAAAACAAAGAAGATTTAGTGGAATATGTATTGGGTGCTATTCCAGAGGAAGAGAAAAGTAAATTAGATAAAGGAACAGAGTTAGCAAAAGAAGCAGTGATTGAAATGATAAAAAACGGAATTGATATAGCGATGAATCAGTTTAATTGAAGACATGGTAAGAAACCATTTTGTCACAGTTTTAACAGCCATAGAAAGGAGCTAAAAAATGACAGAAATTATCATACAAACAGAAAATAATAAAAAACAAATAGCTTTCATTGAAAATGGAAAGCTATTAGAATATTATGAAGAGGATAAAGAATATAGAAGAAGAGAAGGAAATATTTATATTGGGATTGTAAGAGATGTTATCAATGGTATGCAATCCGCTTTTATTGATATTGGAACAGAAAAGAATAGTTTTATCCATTTAAAAGATATTTTGCCTAAAATAGATGAAACAAAAGAAACGCAAAAAAATGATACAGAAATAGGTAAGATAGTAAAAACGAACCAGAAATTATTGGTACAAGTGAAAAAAGATAGCAACGAAAAAAAAGGAGCAAGAGTTTCAACGCATATTAATTTACCAAGTAAATACATTGCTTTGCTTCCGAATACGGATATTATCACCATTTCACAAAAGATTGAAGATGAAAAGGAACAACAAAGATTAAAAAAGCTTGTAAAAGATAACTTAAGCGAAGGAAATGGAGCGATTATAAGAACTTCAGCACAAGGAAAACAAGAGGAAATCATTGAGGATATTAAAAAAGTAGAAAAAAAGTGGAACAATATTATACAAACTAGTATTAGCCCAGATTTAAAAGAACCGAAATTGTTATATAAAAGTGAAAACATTATTGAAAAAATGTTGATAGATTTAGCAGGAAATGCAATCGAAAAAATTACAGTAAATGACAAAAATATCAAAAAAGAGATAGAAGACTTAAAAGCGCAAAACCAAGAATATAGCAATTTAAAGATAGAAATAAAAGAAAAAGAAAATCTATTAGCTATTTATGATTTAAAGAAACAGATAGAAAAAATACAAAATAGAAAAATTTGGTTAAAATGTGGTGGTTTTATTACCATTGATAAAACAGAAGCCTTGACGGCTATTGATGTCAATACGGGAAAATATACAGGAAATCAAAATCTAGAACAAACCGTCTATAAGGTAAATAGTGAAGCAACCATAGAAATTGCCAAACAATTACGTTTAAGAGATATTGGTGGCATTGTTATTATTGATTACATTGACATGAAAAATCAAGAAAATAAAGAAAAGATTGAGAAGCTTCTAAAGGAAGAATTAAAAAAGGATAGAAGTAAGACACAAGTAGAAGGCTTTACCAAATTGGATTTGATGGAATTGACGAGAAAGCATGTGTGTAGCCACAAAGATTAGAAAAATGAGACAAGAGGGACAGGTTTCTATTGTCTCATAAATTAAATAGAAAAATGTCGAAACAAGACATTAATAGGAAACGATAAAAATCGACAAAAAATATGAGACAAAAGAAACCTGTCCCTCTTGTCTCAAAAAAAGGAAGAAAAAATGAAAGTAGGATTTGTATCACTAGGATGTAGTAAAAATTTAATTGACACAGAAGCAACGATTGGGCTATTCGAAAAAAACAAATTTGAAATAGTAAACGATGAAACCAAAGCAGATATCATTGTTATTAATACATGTGGTTTTATTGATAGCGCTAAGGAAGAGGCAATTAATACTATTTTGGAAATGGCAGAATACAAGAAGAAACGATGTCAATATTTGATTGTAATGGGATGCTTGGTGCAAAGGTATTATCAAGAACTAAGAAAAGCATTGCCAGAAGTAGATTTGTTTATCAAAATAGAAGAATATGATACATTATGGGACAAAATAGAAGATTTAATCAAAAGAAATGTTGTCGTAATAAACAAAAACAAGACAAGCCAGAAAATATCTGAGATTCCTAAGATGCCAATGTTGACACAAGAGGAGTTTTTGGGAAGAACCATCACTACAGGTAAAAATTATGCGTATCTAAAAATAGGAGAAGGCTGTAGTAATCGATGTACCTATTGTGCGATTCCTTATATTAGAGGCCCGTTTGTTAGTAGAAAAAAAGAAGACATACTAGAAGAAGCCAAACAATTGGCAGAGCAAGGGATAAAGGAACTTATTATCATTGCACAAGATACGACTAAATATGGAATGGATTTACAGGGAGAGAGTAAATTAGCGGAATTATTAGAGGAAATCAGTAAGATAGAAGGTATTCAGTGGATTCGTTTTTTATATTCTTATCCAGAAGGAATTACAGAGGAATTAATAGAGGTAGTTGCCAACAATCCTAAAATAGCAAAATATTTTGATATACCGATTCAGCATATTTCAGATAGCATGTTAAAGAAAATGAATCGAAGAACCTCGAAAAAACAAATACAAGAATTAATCCAAAAGATAAAAGGGAAAATTCCGAATGTGACTTTGAGAACTAGTTTGATTGTGGGATTTCCAGGTGAGACAAAAGAAGATTTTGAGGAATTGCTAACATTGGTAAGACAAGCAAAATTTGATAAATTGGGGACTTTTATGTATTCCAAAGAAGAGGGAACACCAGCTGCCAAATTACCAAAACAAATTCATGGTAATACGAAAAAAGCAAGGTACCGTCAAATTATGGCATTACAACAGCAGATTTCAAGAGAAAATCTGGAGAAAAAATTAAACCAAGAATGTGAAGTTTTAATAGAGAACATCTCTTTTGATGGAAAATATTATGTAGGAAGAACTAAGCAAGATGTACCAGAAATGGATGGACTGGTGTATATCAAAAAAGAACCATTAGATAGGACAGATAGACGAAATCATTTCGTAACATGTAAAATAGTTGGAATCAGTGATTATGATTTAGTAGCAGAAATCATAGATTAAGGGGGAAGAAATATATGGATAGAGATTTTGACCAAGAAAAAATATTAGATAAGATGAGGGCATTAAGAGATGCCAGAGAAACAGAGATTGCGGATGAACAATTCCAGAAAAAACGTGAAAATTCAGAGGAAAAAGTCTTAAATGTAAAGTATTTGGGACAAATTGATACCATTGGCGATGTGTATTTGGTAATAGAACAGCTACAAGATAAAGAGGGTAAGGTATTCCAAGTAGAGAGATATGAGACAGAAGACGGAGAAGTAATTGGTGGGAATAATAAATCCGATGCTTATGATTTTATTTTATTGAGTGAAAAATATAAAGAGAAAGAGCAGTTGTTAGAACAGTTACAAGGCTTAAATAAAGAGGGATGGCTAGATTTAAACGAAATGGAGCAAGACAGATTAGATGCTGTTGCAAAAGAATTAGGGATAACAACAAAAGATTTGAAAAAAGTAGCTGAAATTGAGGCTGATAAAGAAATGGAAACAAAAGAGGAGAGAGAAGCGGGAGAAGAGGAAGAACGAGAGGAAAATCTGCTGTCAGAGGACGAACTAGAAAGCATACCTTCTAAAACAGAAATCGATGTTAATCAAAAAGTAACAGATAGTGAAACAATGGAATCTTTATTAAAGGTGCAAGGAAAAGGCTATCAAAAAATTCAAGTGGTAGAATCAGACGACTTGGAAGAAGCCAATAGTACAAGATTTAGTTTTGTTGGAATCAAACAGGTAGAAAAGAAAGACCCGAAAACGGGAAAAATTCATAAACAAACAGTGGCAGAAAAAATAGATACGTTAGAGCAAAGATATGGACAAAGCCCAAACAAGGGAATTGATAGTTTAAATGGGGATGGAAGCAAATTAGAAGAAAAGAAAATGCAATCCATTTATCAAATAAAGGGCGATAATGAAAATCAAGTAGGACTTCATATTGGTTCAGCTGGAACGATAGAAGTTTCCTATATTAGGACACCAAGACAAGATAATGGAGAAGCGATTAGTATTCCTATTGAAACACATTCTGTTAGACCGACTACAAGGGAAGTTAGAGAATTTATGAATAGGCATCGAAATATAGATGTAAAAGAAGAGACAGATAGGATAGAAAAACATAGAGAAGCGGGCTGTGATGATATAGGCATGACAGAATTTAATGATAATACCTACGATGACCGACATACCCATATAAAAATAGACGAATCCTATTTAGCTAAATTAGTAGATGAAATTTTGGAAAGATATGAGGAATTAGGAGAAACCTATAATAGGGAAGATATCAAAGATAAAATAGAAGAAATGGTAGAAGAAAGAGGGCAAATGCCAGAACGAGAGGAAATAATCGAGGAGATAGGTACTGAAATGATGGAAGAGGCACGGAGGAGAGCATGGACAACCAGGAATTTAAACTGGCTCAACATGAACCACCGTCTTATAAATCTTATCTAATCCATTGATAGTATTTTCAAGGCTATCAGCCAATTCATGACTTTCAAAAGTGGACATATTACCATCTAAGCAAATGGTTAAAAATACAAGATATTTGTCACCAACAGGAGTAGAGACAATGGTTTCTACTTCTTTGATTTCTGCATAAGTATGAACAATATCTAAAATTAACTTTTTTGTTTTATCATCTACACTAATATCCATTAAAACATTATAACTTTCGATAAAAATAGTAATTCCGGTATAGCAAATCCAAAGAGAAATCCCAATGCCAACAATACTATCAAACCAATAGATATTAGCTAAAGTCAGTAAAACAGATAGTAAAGTGAAAGTGGTTACGATGCAATCATTTTTGTGGTCCTTCATATTAGCTTCTAATAATATGTTGTGGTGTTTTTGATAAGCTCTTTTGGTATATAAGAAAAGCCATAGTTTGGTGATAATGGTTGCGATACATACGATTACTAAGAACCAAGAAAAGTGAAGCTCACTACCTTTTACTAAAGTGATAACAGAATCGTATAGTAATTTACTAGATACAAAAATCATAGAAATACTAATAAACATAGAAAAGAGGTATTCTGCTTTTCCATGTCCTAAATTGTGGTCTTCATCATGAGGAGCACTAGCAATTTTATTGCCAATAAAAGTCATTAAAGAGGCAAAAATATCACCAGCACTGTTAAAACTATCTGCTATCATAGCTTGACTATGACTCATAAATCCAATGATGGCTTTGATGATTAATAAAAAAAGATTTCCTATCATGCCATAAATACCAGCTTTTTTGGTGATTGCAAATTTTTCGTTCATAAAAACCTCCACTTTTTCTATACCTATGATTATAACACAAAAAATAGAAATAAAACAAGAAAATTTAAGATTATTTTTTGCTACTCCGCTATTCGTAAAGCATATTTTCCAAAACCTCAACATAAAAAAACAATCAGTTGCAAAAAAAAATCAGACATGCTATAATTGAAAAGTAATACAAAAGGGAAAACAAAAGAGGTGTAAAAATGGCGATATACACAATTATATATCTATTAATATTTGTAATATTTGCCTTAATAGCCTATGCTATATTGCAAATTAAGATGTTTGGGATGAAGGTAAAAGATTTTTGGTCTTTTATTGAAGCAAACCAAATGTTAGATAAATTATATACATTTGCTAGACAATACGAAAATATGTCACCACAAGAGCAATTAATCTATTTGGCAGAGGCAGAAAAAATATTTAAGGCGTTTGATAATGTGCCAGATGCTTTGTGGGAGGAAGAATACGATAAATATAAAACGGTACTATCGAAATATAAAGATATTAAAATGATTCGATGGGCAGAAGAAAATAAATAGGGGCAATTGGGGACGTTTCCTTTTGCTCCTTTATTTTTCTATCATTCCTCGGCTTGTTACATAATAAAGAACATCTTATAAAATCAATCAGCGCCCTCATGGTTAGTGAGATTCCCTAATTGATTTTATAAGATGTTCTATTTATTATTTCACTGACGCATTCGTCATTCTATCAAAATAAAGGAGCAAAAGGAAACATCCCCAATTGCTCTTAAATTCGAATGATGAATAAACTTAAAAACACATAGGCATAACGAAAGGCTTGTTTTCTAAACAATTTGGATTGAAACACGTCAAAGGTTTCGGATAAGGCACAATATTTGTCAACAAATGTTAAGATAAAGCCTTCTATGGATTTAGGAAATGCAATCGTAACAGGCCACATATGTTTTGTAATAATATCTTTTTCTTTTTCGTTTAAATCAAATAATTTACAAGCATTTTCACAAGCTTTTTTTCCATGCGTAAAAGCATGCAATCCTTTTCTATCTGGTTGTCGTACTCGCCAATCGTACAAAAATAAATCATGAAGCATAGCAGCACGAGTTAAAGATTGGTAATCTAAATGATATTTTTTAGCAATGATAAAACAGTAATAAGCAGCTGTATAGCAATGCTCAAAACAACTGGTTTCATAGTGCTGTCTATAATTTTTCATTTCTTGTACGGTTTCATTATGAATCAATTCTTTTATAATTTTTTGAAATTCTTTATCATGATCGGATAATTCTTTTATCAATGGTTTCATGTGTATCCCTCTTATATTCATTTCTATGTACTTCAAAGTTAATTATAGCATATAGAGAGCAGATAATGCAAATTTCTACAAAAAATTAAGAATTGTTTAAGAGTTTTTCTAATATTTGAATGGCATTTGTAGCAGCCCCTTTTCTTAAATTATCAGCAACAACCCATAAATTTATACCATTTTTAATACTAAAATCTCGTCTAATCCTTCCCACAAATACCTCATCATTTCCATTGGCTTTGCTAGCTAAAGGATAGAAATTTTTTTCTGGATGGTCAACAACAAGAATTCCTGGGAAATTTTCTAATAATAAACGAATGTCATAAATGTCAAATTCCTTTTCTAGTTCAAGGTTGATGGATTCACCATGACAATTTGTGACAGGAACTCTAACAGCTGTTGCTGTGATTGGCAAATTGGGATGATGTAATATTTTTCTTGTTTCCTCTATCATTTTGTATTCTTCTTTGGTGTAACCATGTTCCATAAAAACGTCAATATGGGGAATACAGTTGTTATAAATAGAATAAGGGAATTTTTTTAAGTTTGATTCATTTGCCTTGTTTTCTAAATCCTCGATACCAAATCGACCAGCGCCTGAAACAGCTTGATAAGTAGAATAGACAATTCTTTTAATCGTATATTTTCTATCAATGGCTTTTAAAGGAAGCATAGCTTGAATGGTGGAACAATTGGGGTTGGCTATGATTCCATGATGAGAAAAAATATCTTCTGGATTTACTTCTGGTACAACAAGTGGGACATCTGGATGCATACGAAAAACACTACTGTTGTCAATGACAATACAACCTTTTGATACAGCAATTGGTGCGTATTTTTCTGACACACTACCACCAGCACAAAAAATAGCATAATCAAAGTGAGTGTCAAAAGATGTTTCGTTTAATTCACATATGATATAATCTTGCCCTAAAAATCGAATTTTAGAACCAGCGGATTTAGCAGAAGAGAAAAGGGTATAAGAGATATGAGGCAAAGCTTTTTCTTCCAAAACTCTTAAAACGGTTCTTCCGACTAAACCACTGGCTCCTACAATAGCAACTTTATAATTGCTTGGCATAAAAATACCTCCTTACGTTTAGAATGTTCTATTGATAAAATATGCTAAATAAATGAGATTGCTACTCAAAAAAAAGATAAATTTTTAGGATAAAAGGTAACTAAGAATAAGTAGTAATGTATGAAAAACAAAAAAGAAAAAATGTTCGTAAAAAGTATTGACAATTTATAAAAATCGAGATACAATAAATGCGAACATATTTTTAGTAAAATCTAGGAGGTAGTATTATGATAACAACATTACATATAAAAAACATAGGAATTATAGAAGATATAACCATTGATTTAAATGAAGGTTTAAATGTATTAACAGGAGAAACAGGAGCAGGGAAAACATTAATTATTGATTCTCTACAAATTATATCAGGAGATAGATTTTCAAAAGAAATGATTCGAAAAGGAGAAAGCCAGTCTTTTGTCGAATTGTGCCTATATGAACCAGACAATGAAAAAGCAATCGATGGGAATATTATAGTATCTAGAGAAATTAGTTTACATGGTAAAAATATGTGTAAAATTAATGGAAGAATGGTAACAGTTAATGAATTAAAAGAATTTATGAGTCAATTCATTGAAATACATGGACAAAATGATAATCAAAATTTATTAGAAAATAAAATGCATTTAAACTATTTAGATGGCTTTGTTGGGGAAGAAATTCTAGCCAAAAAGCAAAAATATGCTGAACTATATGATAAATATTGCAAAATCAAACAAGAGTTGAAAAATAATTTTGGAGATGAAAAAGAAAGACAAAGAAAATTAGATTTATTACAATATCAAATGAAAGAAATTGAAGAGGCTAATTTAAAAACAAAGGAAGAGGAAGAATTAGAAGAAAAAAGAAAGATTATTTTAAATGCAGAAAAAATCACAGAAAATTTGAAGGAAGCAGACACTTTAATTTCAGAAAATGGCATTGATAGTATTAGTATGGCAATCCGAGCCTTAGAAAAAATTGAACAAATGGATAGTAAATACGAAAAAGCTTCTAGTGAGTTAAAAAACATTTATTATGAATTACAAGAATTAGCGAGAGATGTAAATAGTTATAAAAGTGATATGGATTTTGATGAAGAGGAAAGAAACTTTATAGAAGAAAGATTGGATTTGATTTGTGCTTTGAAAAGAAAGTATGGAAATACCATAGTGGAAATTTTAAAATACAAGGAAACCATGAAAGAAGAAGTGGAGCATATTGAGAATTTAGAAGAATACAATGAAAAATTAAGAAAAGAACAAAATGAAATAGAAGAACAAATGGAATTATTAGCCAATCAAATGCATGAAATAAGAGGAAAAAAGGCAAGCCAATTACAAGGAAAGATTAATCAAGAATTAGAAGAACTAGAAATGAAGCATGCTAAAATAAATGTTAAAGTAACTTATTTGGAAAATGAATATTTAAAAACAGGAAAAGATAAAGTAACTTTTTATATTATTACGAATAAAGGGGAAGAGGAAAAGGAATTGTCTAAAATAGCTTCAGGAGGAGAAATGGCAAGAACTATGTTGGCGATTAAAAAGGTATTAGCAGATACCGACAAAATGCCAGTGCTTGTATTTGATGAAATTGATACAGGAATTAGTGGAAAGGCAGCAAATGCAGTAGCCAATAAATTGAAAAAGATTGCGAATAGTCATCAAGTTATGTGTATATCCCATTTGCCAAATATAGCAGCTATGGCAGATTATAATTATTTTATTAGTAAAGAAATTGAAGAAAATAGAACAAAAACACAAATTAAATTATTACAAGAAAATGAAGTGATTGAGGAAATTGCAAGAATTTCTTCTGGAGAGATTAATGAAATAAGTTTGCGATATGCCAATGAATTGAGAAATAAAAAGGCTTCTTAAACTATCTCTTTGCATAAACTAGAAAAAAATGGATAAAATAGAAAGGAGAAAAAGAAGAAAGGAATGTTATAAAAAGTGAAAGATTTTTTAGAAATTGCGGATGTAAAAGCCTTAGAAATTTTAGATTCGAGAGGAAATCCAACTCTTCAAGTAGAAGTAGTAACAGAAGGAGGATTTCGAGGAATTGCTTCTGTACCATCAGGAGCATCCACAGGAAGCTTTGAAGCAGTTGAATTACGAGATGGAGAAAAATCTAGATATTTTGGAAAAGGCGTTCAAAAGGCAGTAGAAAATGTTAATAAAAAAATAAGTAAAAAAATAATTGGAATGAATGTGTATGCACAAAGGAAAATTGACCAAGAATTAGTAAAACTAGATGACACACCAAATAAGTCTAATTTAGGTGCCAACAGTCTATTGGGAGTATCTTTAGCAGTGGCAAAAGCAGCAGCGGAATCATTAGATATGGAATTATACCAGTATATTGGAGGAATTCAAGCAAAAGAATTGCCAGTTCCTATGATGAATATTCTAAATGGTGGTAAACATTCT
This sequence comes from uncultured Clostridium sp., assembly GCA_948472955.1. Lineage (GTDB taxonomy): Bacteria > Bacillota > Clostridia > TANB77 > CAG-508 > CAG-269. The sequence continues at coordinate 10,690 of CAOKVW010000029.1, forward strand.
GAAAATAATATTAGCATACAAGAATTTATGATAATGCCAATTGGGGAAATTACTTTTCAAGAGAGATTACGAAGAGGTGTTGAGGTTTATCACACTTTAAAAAAAGTTTTAAAAGAGAAAGGATATGCAGTAGGTGTTGGAGATGAGGGAGGATTTGCACCTAATTTAGAAAATGAGGAGCAAGCTTTAGACCTTATTATAGAAGCCATAAAAAAAGCAGGATATGAAGCAGGAAAAGATATTGTCTTAGCTCTAGACATTGCTAGTACAGAAATGTATGATGAAGCACAAAAGATTGGAAAAGAGGGATATTATTTCTGGAAAACAAAACAATTAAAAACAAAAACAGAAATGATACAATATGTTGTGGATTTATGTGATAAATATCCAATTGTTTCAGTAGAAGATGGATTAGCAGAAGAAGATTGGGAAAGTTGGAAAGAGCTAACGAGTCAGTTAGGAGATAAAGTACAGTTAGTAGGAGATGACTTGTTTGTAACCAATCCAAAGCGTTTAAGAAACGGAATTGAAAAAAATATTGCCAATAGCATTTTAATCAAGCCAAACCAAATAGGAACTTTAACAGAAACGTTAGATACCATTTATATGGCAAAAAGTAATGGCTATCGAACAGTAATTTCACATCGTTCAGGAGAAACAGAAGATACAACCATTGCTGATATAGCAGTGGGAGTAAATGGTGGACAAATAAAAACAGGCGCACCTTGTAGAGTAGATAGAGTGGCTAAATATAATCGTCTTTTGAAAATTGAATCAGAATTGGATTAAGGAATCATTAAAAAAAGCAAAGAAAACGGTTCTTATATTTGGATAGTTTTCCTTGCTTTTTTATAAAATCTATTTCGTTTTTTTATGAAGAATCATTAATTTTGTGATAGAGTAGATTAACAAGCTAACAACAAAGACTCCAAAACCAATTAATGTAAAACTACCAGCTTTAGGTAATGCCATAGGAGAGGTAGTAGGATTTTTAGTAGAAATGTTATTGTTGTTATTAGTAGGTTCAGATAATTTTAGTTTTGGCGAAATATCAGAAGTTTTAGTTTGTTGCTTGCCATTTAAGTCAGTGTAATTAATATCAACTTTTTGATTTGTATTTAATATTTTACCAACGATAGAAGCATCAAAATTTTCTTTTAATTTTAATTTGTATTGTACAGTAGCTGTTTGACCACTGGCTAATTCTGGTATGGTCCAAGTAATGGAATTTGTTGCAGTATCTATCTTGGTAGAGATATTTCCTATATTAGCATTTGCAACATAAGAGAAATCAAAATTCTTTACAATTTCTTCTGGGAAATAATCTACAATGTTGATATTTTTAAGTGTTTTTTCGATAGGAGCTAATGTTTTATAAATATCATCTGTAATAGTTTTCTCTATTTCAGTATCTGTTACATAATAGAAATTACCAGCTGTTGGATTAGCTTGTGTACCAAACACTTCTGTTATAATTTGTCCAAAGTTTTTGCTTGTTGTAACAGGAACATAAGCCTCATTAGAGATACCTGTTAACATGGTAACAAGTTTAATTCCTTGTGTATTAATTGCTTGCAATTGCTGTTTTGTCTTTTGAATAACATCATCAGAATAATAAACTTTATCATAACCAATAGCTACATTTGGAACACCATCTGTCAAAACAATCATATATTTATTATTTTGGCTTTGAGTGAATTGTTGACTAGCCAACAAAAGACCAGCTTGTAAATTGGTTCTAGAACCGTTTGTTTCTATATTCTATATTAGAAACAACATTTGTTAAAGAAGAGGAATCATCACTTAATTTTGAAACAACGTTAGCATCCTCAAGGGTTCCTTCTTTGCTCATATCAGTGTTAGTTGAAAAACTTACAATTCCTATTTTTAATTCTGTGTTATCTTTTAACAATTTTGAAATTAAATTTTTAGCCGATTCAAAAATTAATTTCTTTCTTGTGGTATTTTCTGAAACAGTATCTAACATACTATCTGAATTGTCTAAAAGCAACATGATTTCTCCCGTTGGCTTTCCTGCTATTTCTTCATTGGTAACTTGTAATTGTATGGTGATTTCCTTATTTTTTAAATCTTTGCTAATTACTTTCTTTTCAAATTTTGAATGCTCTCCTAATGGAATCGTACAAATTGGTTCTTCTACCATCTGCATAGTAACAGTTTGATAAGAGGCAAAAGAAATATTAGTTATTAAAATTATGATTAAGAAAATACTGATTATGATTTTATTTTTCATATTAGATAATTCTCCTTTATATTTTTTCAATAATAGTATAACACAAATTCAAAATTATACAAGTTATTTACCATTTAAGTTTCGTTTTTTTTTGAGGGGTACGCTCCTCCAAATGGCATTGATAGGAAAATAATGAAAGATTTTGTATATCTAAGCTTGCCATTAGAAAGTCTTATGTGTAAAATGAGAAATGCTCAAGGCAAATGTTACTTCCTATATTTCTCATAAATCATTCGGTTTCCTACATAAAAACAAGAAATTCTAAGATTATTTTTTGGCACTCTTCCATCAATAGATGAACTCTTTCCAAAAAATAATCAAAGAATTTCTAATTTTATTCTAGTCACATTCATGATTCATTCAAAATATAGGAAGTAACATTTGAACGTGAGAGAGGCTCATTTTATGCAGATAGAGTTTCTATAAAAGCTTAGCTTATCCAAAATCTGTAATGTATTTCCTATCAATGCCATTTGGAGGAGCGTACCCCTCAAAAAAACGAAACTTAATTTTTATGATACAAGGAGAAGATGATTTTGGGGACGGAGGAAAAAATCATGATACAAAAATCAAAAAAACACTTGTAAAGTAATGGAAGATATGTTAGAATATTCATTAGAAATTTAGAAAGCCAATTAAAAAGCAAAGTAGATATATTGAAAAGAAATAGAAAGAGAAAATGGTCGAGGCTGAAAGCCATTTACAAAAATATATTGAAATTTCACTTTTTAGGTCTTTTTCCGAAATGGGTAAAATAAAACAGAGTAAGAAAAAGCGGTCGAACCGTTAAAACGAAAACGAGATTAGTAAAGAAACTAATAAATTTAGGTGGTACCACGAATGATAGCCATTTCGTCCTAGAAAAGTAGGGCGGAGTGGCTTTCTCTATAATTGTCGATATTTGCCAAAAAGGAAGTGAACGAAAATGAAACAAGATAAAAATTTAGAATATTATTTTGATTCTAGAATTTATACGAGTGAAGAAATACAAAAAAGTATAGAACAAACCAAAAAGGATTTCCCGAATAAAAAGGTAAAAGTCAGCATTCGTTTAAATGATTTTGGGGTCTATATTATTACTTTTAAATTTGAAAATAAAAACAATTATTTTAACAAAATCAAAATTAGTTTTTGGAAAAAGTTTCAGAAGAATGAATGCTTAGAAAAAGAAAAGAAAAGTAGATTAGAACAATATTATGGTGAAAATCGATATGGAAAATATAAACCAACCCAGACGTATCGCCCTTATTAGTTTGGAAAGGAAAGGAAGGAGAAAGAAATAGAATGAAAGAAGAAATTGCAAAAATCAAAGAGAATTCAATCCAAGAAATCACGAATTGTAAAGGAGAAAAAGAGTTAAGTGAATTAAAAGTAAAATACTTAGGAAAAAAAGGAGAATTGACAGTTGTATTAAGAGGCATGGGAAATTTGGCACCAGAAGAGAGACCAGTAATAGGAAGCTTGGTAAATCAAGTAAGAGATGAATTGGAAAAATTAGTGCAAGAAAAGGAAAAAGAATTTAAAGCCAAAGAATTAGAAAACAAATTAAAAACGGAGAACATAGATGTCACAGAACCGAGCAAAAAAGTAAATTTAGGTTCTCTCCATCCTATCACACAAATTGTGGAGGAAGTAGAAGAAATTTTCTTAGGAATGGGATACCAAATAGCAGATGGACCAGAGGTAGAAAAGGCAATTTATAATTTTGATAAATTGAATACACCACCAGACCATCCAGCAAGGGATTTACAAGATACTTTTTATATTACAGAGGACATTGTTTTAAGAAGTCAAACCTCTCCTGTGCAAGCAAGAGTTATGGAAAATCAAAAACCACCCATTAAAATCATTTGTCCAGGTGCAGTGTATCGTTCCGATAGTGTAGATGCTACGCATTCGCCAGTATTTCATCAAATAGAAGGATTGGTAGTAGATAAAAATATTGCGATGACAGATTTAAAAGGAACATTAGAAATGTTTGCTAAAAAATGTTTGGGAGAAAATACAAAAATTCGATTTCGACCACATCATTTTCCATTTACAGAGCCAAGTGCAGAGGCTGATGTTTCTTGCTTTGTTTGCGGTGGGAAAGGCTGTAGAGTATGTAAAGGAGAAGGTTGGATAGAACTTCTAGGATGTGGAATGGTACATCCGAATGTTCTAAAAAATTGTGGCATCGACCCAGAAGAATATTCCGGATTTGCCTTTGGATTTGGTGTCGAAAGAATTGCTATGGCAAAATTTGGAATCGAGGATATGAGATTATTATTTGAAAATGACGTTAGATTTTTAAAACAATTTTAAGGAAGGAGAAGAATTGTATGAAAGCAAGTGTTGAATGGTTAAAAGAATACAGTGATATGGATGTAGATAGTATCACATTAGGGGATAAATTAACAATGACAGGGTCTAAGGTTGAAACCATAGACCAATTAGGAAATGACATTAAAAATGTAGTAGTGGGAAAAATTTTAGAAATTGAAAAACATCCAGATGCTGACAAATTAGTCGTAACAAAAGTAGATGTAGGAACTGAAAAATTGCAAATTGTAACAGGTGCAAATAATATAAAAGAAGGAGATATCGTACCCATTGCAAAAGATGGGTCTGAGTTACCAGGTGGTGTTAAAATAAAAAAAGGAGCCTTAAGAGGAGTAGAATCTTGTGGCATGATGTGTTCGGTAGGAGAATTAAATCTTAATGTAGCAGATTATCCAGGTCAAATTGAGCATGGTATCATGATATTAGATAAAAAGCTAGAAAAAGACGTGGGAAAAGATATTGTTGAAGTTTTAAATTTAAGAGAAGATATCATTGATTTTGAAATTACGTCAAACAGACCAGATTGTTTATCCATCGAGGGATTGGGAAGAGAAACAGCAGCAACACTAGGTAAACCTTTTAAAAATCCAAGAAAGAATATCGATGAAATGCAAGTAGAAACGAAACAAGAATTAGAAGGGTTAAAAGTGGATATCGAAGCACCAGATTTGTGTTATCGTTATGTAGCAACAATGGTCAAAAATGTAAAAATTGCACCATCACCCGAATGGATGGTAAGAAGACTAAAAGCTTGTGGCGTGAGAAGTATTAATAATATCGTAGATATTACCAACTATGTCATGTTAGAGATGGGGCAACCAATGCATGCTTTTGACATCAATTCCATTGAAGGAAAACATATTACCGTAAGACGTGCCAAAAAGGGTGAGAAAATCATCACTTTAGATGAGCAAGAAAGGCAATTAGACGAAGAAAATTTGGTCATAGCAGATGATAAAAAAGCAGTAGCCATAGCAGGTGTGATGGGAGGATTAAATTCAGAGATAGAAGCAAATACCGATACAGTGGTATTTGAATCAGCTGTATTTTATGGAGGAAGCGTTAGAAAAACGGCTAAAAAAGTTGGGCTAAGAACAGAAAGTTCTTCTCGTTTTGAAAAAGGATTGTCAGCAGAAAATGCTTTAAGAGCAGCGAATCGAGCTGTAGAATTAGTGGAATTATTAGGTGCTGGCGAAGCCGTAGAGGGAAAAATAGATGTCTATCCAACCACACAGAAAATCAATCAAATAAAATTAGATGTACCAAAAATTAATAATTTGTTAGGAACGAATTTGTCCCAACAAGAAATGACAGCAATATTGGAAAAATTAGACATTAAAGTACAAAATGATGTGGCGATAGCTCCTTATTTTAGAATGGATTTAGAGTTTGTTGCTGATATTGCAGAAGAAATTGGTCGTTTTTATGGCTATGACCAATTAGATACTACTTTAATAAAAGCAGATACTACTTTGGGAATTAGGAATAAAGAGCAAAATATTAAAAAGAAAGTAAAAGAAATATTAGTTAATAGTGGACTTTCAGAGATTTATACCTATGGGTTTGTGAGCGAAAAAGATTTAGAATTGTCCAATATTAGTGAGGAAATGAGAAAATATGCGATTACCATTCAAAATCCATTGAGTGATGAATATAAATTGATGAGACCAACTACCATACCAAGTATGATGCAAATATTGGCTACCAATGCGAATAAAAAGAATCAAAATGTAAAATTATTTGATGTGTCTAGAAATTATAAAAATAGCAAGCAACAAATTCAAGAGGGAGAGGTGCCATTACAAGAAGAAATTTTAACAGTTGGTATGTATGGAGAAGATGTTGATTTCTATACTTTAAAGGGAATCTTAGAAAATATCTTAGAAGCAATTGGAATCCATCATTACCAAGTAGAAAAAGAGATTGAAAATGCATCTTATCATCCAGGAAGATGTGCTAATATAAAAATTGGAAAAGATATCATTGCAACGCTTCGGAGAAGTTCATCCACAGGTGTTAGATAATTACATGATTACGAAAAGAGCCTATTTGCTAGAGGCTAATCTAACAAAATTTGTAAAATATGCAAAAATAAATAAAAAGTACGTAGAAGTGCCTAAGTTCCCAGCTGTGGAAAGAGATATAGCAGTAGTAGTAGACGAACCAATAGAGGTAGGACAAATTGAAAAGATAATTACGAAAAAAGCAAAAAAATTGTTAGAGAGTATGCAATTGTTTGATATTTATAGAGATGAAAAGTTGGGAGAAAATAAAAAGAGTGTGGCATATTCTTTGATTTTTAGAGATAAAAACAAAACCTTAAGTGATGAGGAAATTAATACTATCATGGAAGATGTTGTTTTTGAATTACAAAAAGAGTTAGGGGCAGAGTTGAGAAAGGCATAGAAATAGAGTGGAAAATGTCGAAACTCTAAAAAAGATGTTGACAAAGGGAAAAAAGAGATATAAAATGTAAAAAATACAAAGGAGGAATGAGTTATGGAAGAGGAAGTAAAAGAAGAAAAAGAGGTAAAAAGAAAAAGATTGAGTCCAGCAGCTACTTTAATATTAACAATAGGAGCGACTGCTATTGTCGTTGTCTTATTGGGAATTATACATGCTATCATCTAGAGCTAATAAAAACGAAGATTACGAAATTTTAATGTTTCGTAGTCTTTTTTTCTTAAATTTCAAGTTTCGACTTTTTGCAAGTTTCCCTACTAGGTGGCATTTGGTATTAAAAATAAATGAAAGATTTTGTGTATCTAAGCTTGCAGTTAGAA
>CAOKVW010000030.1 GCA_948472955.1 uncultured Clostridium sp.
TCTGCTATATCTTTTTTCTCACTATCTTGATTATAATAATCATCTCGATATAAAAACATAACAATATCTGCATCTTGCTCAATCGCACCAGATTCTCTCAAATCGGAAAGCATCGGTCTATGGTCTGGTCTTTGCTCTACTGCTCTTGATAATTGTGATAGAGCTACCACTGGCACACCTATTTCTTTGGCTAATATTTTTAAGGAACGACTTATTTCTGATATTTCCTGTTCACGGCTTCCGTTTCTTTTATTGCTTCCCTGTACTAATTGTAAGTAGTCAATAACTACCATTCCTATATTCTTTTCTAATTTTAATTTTCTACATTTAGCCCTAATCTCCATCACTGATATACCAGGTGTATCATCAATATAAATTTCTGCTTCTGATAGAGGTCCAATGCTACCAGCAAGTTTTGTCCAATCTTCTTCTTCTAATTTTCCTGTTCTTACTTTATTGCTATCTACCATAGCTTCACTACATAAGATTCTGTTTACCATTTGCTCTTTTGACATTTCTAAACTAAATATAGCAACAGGTACGTTTGCCTTAACAGCAGCATTGGTTGCAATATTTAAGGCAAAGGCTGATTTTCCCATAGCTGGCCTTGCAGCAATTAATATTAAATCAGAACTATGAAATCCTGCTGTTTTATAATCTAATTCTGTAAATCCTGTTGCTACACCTGTAATATGTTGCTTTCTATTATAAAGTTCTTCCAATTGTGTAAAACTATCCACTAATACGTCTTTGATTGGTGTATAACCCTTTTGATTTTTATTTTGCATAATATTAAAAATCTTTTTTTCAGCATCTTCCATAATATCTTCTACATCTTCTGTTGGGTCATAACCCAATTCAATAATTTCATTGGCTGTTTTAATTAGATTTCTTAGCGTAGATTTTTCCTCTACAATTTTAATATATTTCAACGCATTCGCAGTGGTAGGAACTTTTTCTGGAAGCTCCGCCAAATATTCTAGTCCTCCAACTTGCTCAAATTTTCCCATTGATTCTAATTCTGCTTTTACTGTAATAATATCAATTGGCTCAGCTCGATTATATAGATTTAATATGGCTGTATAAATAGCTCGATTATCATCACGATAAAAATCGTTTTCTTTTAATCTTTCTATACTTGAAATTACAGCATCTTTATCTGTTAACATACTTCCTAAAATTGCTTGTTCTGCTTCTAAATCATGAGGTGGTACTTTTCCTAATTCCATTTTATTCCTCCTAAATTGCCAAAGGGACAACATTTTTGGCAATTTTCTATCTTCTTTAACTTAAAATTTCTAATGATAAAAAATACATGACGCACCGTTTGGAAGGACTCTAATTGACATAGATAAGCCAGATTAACTTCTCAATAGATGAATTTTATCAAATTCATTTATATGATTAGTCCGACCAGTAAGGAATGTGATTTTTTTATCATTAAAAATTTTATAATTCATGACAAGTTATTGCCAAAAATGTTGTCCCTTTGGCAATTTATTCTGAAATTACATCAACTTTCAGTTTTGCAACAACACCTTCGAATAACTTAATCTCTACTATCTGTATTCCCAATGCTTTAATCGTCTCTTTTAACTCAATTTTCTTTTTATCCACTTTTATCTTATATTCCCTCTCAAGCTCTTGTGCAATCTCTTTAGCCGATACGCCTCCAAAAATCTTTCCATTTTCTCCGACCTTTACCTTCATCTTTAACGAAATCTTAGATAGTTTATCTGCTACTTTTAAAGCCTCTTCTTTGTCTTGTTCTTTTTGAAATTTAGCAGAATTTTGCTTTGCCTTCAATTTTGCCATATTTTCGTTATTCGCTTCAACTGCTAAATTCTTTGGAAATAGAAAATTTCTTGCATATCCATCTGATGCATTAATAACCTCATCTTTTTTTCCTACTCCTTTAATATCTGCCTTTAAAATGACTTTCATTCTTACTCACTCTCCTTGTCTTGTTATGATTACAATTTTAATTTTCCATTTCTGCAAAATATTCGTTAATTCGGTTAATTAACTCTTGTTTTGTTTCTTCTATTGTCATATCTTCTACTTGTGCACCAGCAAGTGTAATATGACCGCCGCCTCCTAGCTTTTCTAGGATTATTTGCACATTAATATCTCCTATCGAACGTCCACTAATACATACTTTGTCATCTAACTGTCCAATTACAAAAGATGCCGTTATTTCACTAATTGTAAGTAATTCATCAGCAGCTTTCGCACAAACCACATTGACATCTTTTGCTTTTTCCTCATAAGTGGAAATGGCTATGGTATCATTTACTATCTCAGCTTTTCCTACAATTTCAGCGATTCGATTAAAACTCTCTAAATTACTTTGGAACCATTTTTTAACGCGAATAATATCAACACCACATTTGCGTAGATAAGCTGCCGCTTCAAAAGTTCTTACTCCTGTTTTATACGTAAAATTCTTAGTATCCATCATAACTCCTGCATACAAACTTTCCGCTTCTATGGTTTTTAGCTCGATTTCCTCTTCTACATATTGTAATAATTCTGTTACTAGCTCTGCTGCTGAAGAAGCATATACTTCTTGGAAAGTAAGAGTAGCTTCTTCAATAAAATCTGCACTTCTTCTATGATGGTCGATAATTACAATTTCCTTTACTTTATCAAATAATTCTGGTGCTTCTACATAATTCATTTTATGCGTATCTACTACCACCAACAAAGTATCTTCATCCACATTTTCTAAAGCTACCTCTTTGTTTATGATAACATCTTCATATTCTTCCTCTTTTTCCATGGACTTTCTAAAAGCCTCTAAAGTTGATGTCTTATAGTCCATTACAATATAAGCATTTTTTTCTAAGGTTTTGGCTAATCGATAAATCCCTAAACTTGCTCCTACACAATCCATGTCTGGGTTGGTGTGTCCCATTATCATTACTTTTTTTGATTTTTTTATTAAATTTTCTAATGCTTGTGCTACTACTCTTGCTTTTACTTTTGTCCTTTTTTCAACTTCTTGTGCCCTTCCTCCAAAAAATTTATAAATGTCATTTTCTCGAATAACCGCTTGGTCTCCACCACGACCTAAAACAATGTCCATCGCTGCTTGTGCTGATTTATATTTATCTTTTTCCGTATCTCCTTCATTAGAAATCGCAATACTTAAAGTAAATTGAACTTTCTCCTTTGTGTCAATTTCCTTCATTTTATCTAATATGCTAAACTTGTCTTCTTTCATGCCGTCTAAATACCTTTGTTCAAAAAAGTAAAGATACCTATCTTTTTCTGTTTTTATTAAAATTCCATTGGTTTGGTCTGTCCATTCATAAATATATTTATCCATTTCTGCTATCACTTGCGGCTTTTCTTCGCTCTCTAATCTTTGCATGGTTTCTTCATAGTTATCTACCATAATAATCCCCACACAAGATTGGGAAGCTTGGTATTCTTTTTGTAATTTTACATTTTCTGTATCATCTATAAAATATAAAATCACCATATATTCTTTCTTGTTTCTTTTTACCTTGACATATCTTCCAACAATTTGATATACTTTTTTATCAATTTCTAATCGCCTAATAATGTCCTGATTCGTCTTTCCTTTGCTTTCTTCTTTTCTTTTCTCTATTTCGTCTTTGATTTCCATACTTAATTCTTTTATATAAGTATGAATGTCAATATTAGCAAATTTAGAAGTGAATTTTGAACTTTTCCATACCACATTTCCGTCTGTTTCTAATATGACTAATGGAAATGGCGAATTGATTAAACTCGTTTTGGCTGTTGAGTCTACTGTTAATGTTAAATCTTGTAATGTTTCGGATAATTCACTTTTCCTTTTATTGTTTGTATAATAACTATATAGTAATATTGCCACAAAAATACAGGTAGACGGCAATATCATGTAAATATTTTCAATGCATATTACTACCAGTAAGATAAATATAACAGCTAAATATATTTTGGTTTTAGATACTAAAGAATCTAAAACTTTTCTGTTGTTCTTTTGCATACATTTCTCCTTTATTTAAGAACATTTTAATACGATTCTATTTTACTAGTAAATAGGCTATTTGTCAAGAAAAAAACAGCTATATTTAGCTGTTTTTCTTAATTATTCGTTATAATTTTATATATAAAATTTATTATATTTTTTCTAAAGTGACAATTCGGGGGGGACCGACAAGATTATAAACTGTTACTTTAGTTACAGTTTGTTCGTAGTTGGGAGTCACTTTAGAAAAAATACTAATAAATTTTGTTAATACTTATTTTAACTATGAATTGTAACAATTATTCTATTCTACTACATCTGCCACTTCTTCTAATTCCTCTTCTGTATTAATATGAATATTTTGATATTTTTGCATTCCGGTACCTGCTGGAATCAACTTACCAATAATAACATTTTCTTTCAATCCTACTAAATCATCTGTCTTACCTTTAACAGCAGCTTCTGTAAGAACTCTTGTTGTCTCTTGGAAAGAGGCTGCTGATAAGAAACTATCCGTTGCAAGAGAAGCCTTTGTAATACCAAGTAACACTCTCTTACCTGTTGCAGGACGTTTTCCTTCTGCTATCACTTCATTGTTTTTATCTTCAAATTCGTACATATCAATCAAAGAACCTGGGAACATATCGGTATCAGCATTATCCTCAACTCTAACTTTTTTAAGCATTTGTCTACCAATTACTTCAATGTGTTTATCATTAATATCAACACCTTGATTTCTATACACTTTTTGTACCTCTGAAATCAAGTATTCGTATACACCTTCTGGTCCTTTGATTTCTAAGATTTCACTTGGATTAATAGAACCTTCAATTAGTGGTTCTCCTGCTTCCACTAAATCTCCATCTTTTACTTTCATTTTAGAACCAAATGGTATGGTATAAGATTTTGAATTATCATTTGAATTAACAATAACTTCTTTTTTCTTCTTTGTCTCTTTTATTTTTACTTTACCATCGATTTCAGAAATAATAGCTAATCCCTTTGGCTTTCTAGCTTCAAACAATTCTTCTACTCTAGGAAGACCTTGCGTAATATCAGCTACACCAGCAACTCCGGCCAGAGTGAATCGTTCTCATGGTAAGCTGTGTACCTGGCTCACCAATCGATTGTGCAGCAATAATGCCAATTGCTTCTCCGATAGATACTAAGTCACGTCTTGCTAATCCCATACCATAGCATTTTTGACATACACCATGTTTTGAACGACATCCTAAAACAGAACGTACTTTTAGTTTCTCAATACCAGCCTCTACAATTTGTTCTGCTATAGCTTCTGTAATCATGGTATCTTTATCTACGATTACTTTTTTCGTTTTTGGATGAATAACATCTTCTACTGGGAATCTTCCTAGCAATCTTTCTTGCATTTTTTCGATAATTTGATTTCCATCTTTAATATCATAAACATCAATTCCCTCATGTGTTCCACAGTCTTCTTCTCTAACAATAATATCTTGTGATACATCTACCAATCTTCTTGTTAAATATCCAGAGTCAGCTGTTCTTAATGCTGTATCAGAAAGACCTTTACGAGCACCATGTGCGGAAATAAAGTATTCTAAGGCATCCAATCCTTCTGCAAAAGAAGATTTAATTGGAATTTCTACCGCTTTACCTGTTGTACTTGCCATCAATCCACGAATACCTGCAATTTGTCTTAATTGGTTCATATTACCACGGGCTCCAGATTTAACCATCATGTAGATTGGATTTAATTCATCAAAGTTCTCTTCCATGCTAGTACTTACGTGTTTAGTTGTATCTTCCCATACATCAATAACAGCATTGTATCTTTCATCATCTGTTATCAAACCTCTTACATATTGTTTTCGAATGGTTGCTACTTTTTCATCCGCTTCTTCTAATAAATTCTTTTTCGCAGCTGGTACTTGCACATCATCCATAGAGAAAGTAATTCCTGCTAAGGTTGAATATTTGAAGCCTAATGCTTTAATATAATCAATTACTTCTGCTGATTCTGATAATCCATGGGTTCTGATGACTCTTTCAATGATATTTCCCATTGATTTTTTCATAACTGGAAAATCAATTTCATATTGGAATGGGTCTTTTTTTCTATCAATAAATCCTAAGTCTTGTGGGATTCCCTTGTTAAATATAATTCTACCAACACTGGTTTCAATCTTTTTCGCTTTGATTTCTCCATTGATTTCTTTTTCAATTCTTACAAAAATCTTAGCGTGAATTCCTACATCATGATTTTCAAAAGCCATAATCGCTTCATCAGGGTCTTTGAAATATTTTCCTTCTCCCTTTTCGCCATCTAAAACCATGGTTAAATAGTAGGCTCCTAAAATCATGTCAAGTCTAGGTACAGCAACTGGTTTACCATCTTGTGGTTTTAACAAGTTGTTGGTTGATAACATTAAATATCTTGATTCTGCTTGTGCTTCTGGTGACAATGGTAAATGAACTGCCATTTGGTCACCGTCAAAGTCAGCATTGAAAGCTTCACAAACTAGTGGGTGAAGTTTAATCGCTCTTCCTTCTACCAATACTGGTTCAAAGCTTTGAATACCAAGTCTATGTAGTGTTGGTGCACGGTTTAGCATAACTGGGTGGTCTTTGATAACTTCTTCTAAGATTCCCCATACTTCTGGTCTTAATCTTTCTACCATTCTTTTAGCATTTTTAATATTTTGTGCAATACCTCTTCCTACTAATTCTCTCATAACAAATGGTTTGAATAATTCTACTGCCATTTCTTTTGGAAGACCACATTGATAGATTTTTAGTTCTGGTCCTACTACAATAACAGAACGTCCAGAATAGTCAACACGTTTTCCTAGTAAGTTTTGACGGAAACGTCCTTGTTTTCCTTTTAGCATATCAGATAACGATTTTAAAGGTCTGTTTCCAGCGCCTGTTACTGGCTTTCCTCTTCTTCCATTATCAATTAGGGCATCCACTGATTCTTGCAACATTCTTTTTTCATTTCTTACAATGATTTCTGGTGCTCCTAATTCTAATAGTCTTTTTAATCTATTATTTCTGTTGATAACTCTTCTATATAAGTCATTTAAATCTGATGTGGCAAATCTACCACCATCTAATTGTACCATTGGTCTTAATTCTGGCGGAATAACTGGTACAACTTGCATTATCATCCATTCTGGTTTGTTTCCTGAAATTCTAAAGGCTTCTACCGTATCTAATCTTTTTACTAATTTTACTTTCTTTTGCTCGCTTGCTGTTTCTAATTCTTTTCTAATTTCTAGTGATAATTTGTCTACATCTACTTGTTCTAGTAATTCCTTTAAAGCTTCTGCTCCCATTCTAGCTTTAAAAGAACCTCTTCCATATTTTTCTTCTGCTTCATGATATTCTTTTTCATTTAATACTTGACATTTTTCTAGATTCGTATCTCCTTTGTCAATTACTACATAAGAAGCAAAATAAATAATTTTTTCTAGGTTTCTTGGTGAAATATCTAACATTAAAGCAATTCTGCTTGGGATTCCTTTAAAATACCATATGTGTGCTACTGGTGCTGCTAATTCAATATGCCCCATTCTTTCACGTCTAACTTTTGATTTTGTTACCTCTACCCCACAACGGTCACATACAATGCCTTTGTATCTTACTCTTTTATATTTACCACAATGACATTCCCAGTCTTTGGTTGGTCCAAAGATTCTTTCACAAAATAGACCATCTTTTTCTGGCTTTAATGTTCTATAATTGATAGTCTCTGGTTTTTTTACCTCTCCCTTTGACCATTCTCTTACTTTTTCATCAGATGCTACTCCGATTTTTAATTTATCAAAAATATCTAATTCGTCCAAACTTTTTCCTCCCTACTCAATAATATCTGCATCATTATCTATATTATCATTCGCCAAATCATTATCAAACAATAGCTCATCATCTTCATCGCCTAATTCTTCAAAAAGTTCATCACTATCTTCCATATTGCTTGCCTCATCATCTAGCAACATATCATCCTCTAGTTCTTCATTACTATAGCCTTCCTCTAAATCTCCATCTGCAATAACCTCTTCCTCTGACAGCATTTTCTTTTCTTTTTCAGGGTCATATTCAATACCTTCTTCGATATTCTCCTTCAATTCAAGTTCTTGGTTATCTTCTGAATACAGACGAACATCCAATCCTAAAGATTGTAATTCTTTCACAAGCACTTTGAAACTTTCTGGAACACCCGGTTCTGGAACATTTTCACCTTTTACAATTGCCTCATAAGTCTTAACACGTCCTACAATATCATCGGATTTAACGGTTAGCATTTCTTGTAATGTATAAGATGCACCATATGCCTCTAATGCCCAAACTTCCATCTCTCCAAAACGTTGTCCACCAAATTGTGCTTTACCTCCTAGAGGTTGTTGTGTAACTAATGAGTATGGACCTGTTGAACGAGCATGAATTTTATCATCTACCAAGTGATGTAATTTCAACATGTACATAACACCAACTGTGATTGGTTTATCAAATGGGTCACCTGTTCTACCATCATATAGAATGGTTTTTCCATCTTCGCTCATACCTGCTTGTGCTAATAATTCCTTAACATCTTTTTCTGTTGCTCCATCAAATACTGGGGTTGCTATCTTCCAACCTAATGCTTTAGCTGCTCCACCTAAGTGTACTTCTAGCACTTGACCTAAGTTCATACGAGAAGGAACACCTAATGGATTTAATAAAATATCAATTGGGGTACCATCTGGCATAAATGGCATATCTTCTTCTGGCAATACTCTTGAAATAACACCTTTGTTACCATGACGTCCTGCCATTTTATCTCCGACAGATATTTTTCTTTTGGTTGCTATGTAACATCGAATAATTTGATTCACACCAGGTCCTAATTCGTCAGAATTATCTCTGGTAAAGATTTTAACATCTACAATGGTTCCTTGTTCTCCATGTGGTACTCTAAGTGATGTATCTCTAACTTCTCTTGCTTTTTCTCCAAAAATAGCTCTTAATAATCTTTCCTCTGCTGTTAATTCGGTTTCTCCCTTTGGTGTAACTTTACCTACTAAAATATCTCCTGGTCTTACTTCTGCACCAATTCTGATAATTCCGTTTTCATCTAAGTCTTTTAACGAATCATCACCAATGTTTGGTATATCACGTGTGATTTCTTCTGCTCCTAATTTTGTATCACGACATTCACAATCATATTCCTCAATATGAATCGAGGTAAATACATCTTCTTTTACTAATTTTTCGTTGATTAAAATAGCATCTTCGTAGTTGTATCCTTCCCAAGTTGAAAAAGCGACTAACACATTTTTACCAAGTGCCATTTCTCCATTCGAAGTAGATGGTCCATCTGCTATGGCATCACCTTTTTTCACTTTTTCTCCTACTGTTACAATTGGTTTTTGATTAATACAAGTACCACCATTGGTTCTCTTAAATTTGCGAAGTTTATGGGTAATAGTTTTTCCTGTAGTATACTTAACAGTGATGGCATCTCCTGTTACTTTTTGAATCACTCCATCTTCTTCCGCTAATACTAAGATACCAGAATCTTTGGCTGCTCTATACTCAATTCCTGTTCCTACAATTGGGCTTTCTGTTATCATAAGTGGAACAGCTTGACGTTGCATGTTAGCACCCATTAAGGCTCTTTTGGCATCATCATGCTCCAAGAAAGGTATCATGGCAGCAGCGATAGAAACTAATTGTTTTGGTGAAACATCAACATATTGTACTTTATCACTATCAACCTCAATTACTTCGTTTTTAAATCTAACCCTAATTCGTGGTTGAACAAATTTTCCTTTTTCATCTACTGGCTCAGATGCTTGGGCAATCATATAATTGTCTTCTACATCAGCACTCATATATTCTACAACATCTGTTAATTTATGGGTTTTGGGGTCTACTTTACGATATGGTGTTTCAATAAATCCATGCTCATTGATATTGGCAAAAGAAGAAAGGGCAGAAATCAATCCTATATTTGGTCCTTCTGGTGATTCAATTGGGCATAATCTACCATAATGGGTGTAGTGAACGTCACGTACCTCAAAACCAGCTCTTTCTCTTGTTAATCCACCAGGTCCTAAAGCAGATATTCTTCTTTTATGCGTTAATTCTGAAAGTGGATTGGTTTGGTCCATAAATTGTGATAATTGAGAACTTCCGAAGAATTCACGGATGGCTGATGTGATTGGTTTGGTGTTAATTAATGTTTGTGGTGTTACAACATCTAAGTCTTGAATCGTCATTCTTTCACGAACTACTCTTTCTAACCTCGTTAAACCAATTCTAAATTGATTTTGCAATAATTCTCCTACACAACGGATTCTACGATTTGCTAAATGGTCAATATCATCTGGTTTTCCTAATCCATGAGAAAGATTTAATAAATAATTGACAGAAGCAATGGTGTCTTCTGTTGTAATATGTTTTGGCACCAACTCACTTTGTCTTTCTTCTATTACTTTTACTAAGTCCTTTTTGTTAGTATTATCTATGATATTTTTTAGTACATTATAATTAACCAATTCTCTAAAATGCAATTTGCTTAAATCAACATTTGGTAAAATTTTGTGGATATTGCAAGTAGCATTTCCTATAATTCTAACTTTTCTTTCTCCTACTAATACATCGACCATATTAATGCCTGCATTTTGAATGGTCTCAGCATTTTCTTCTGAAATCACTTCTCCAGCTTGTACCAGTATTTCTCCTGTTTCACTGTCAACAATATCTTCGGCAGCTATTTTATCTTTAATTCTTCCTGCTAATCCTAGTTTTTGATTAAATTTATATCTACCTACTTTTGCTAAATCATATCTTTTATTATCATAAAACAATCCATTAAATAGATTTCTAGCAGCATCTACGGTTGGAAGTTCTCCTGGTCTCAATTTCTTATAGATTTCAATTAAAGCTTCCTCTTGGTCTTTAACCGTATCTTTGGCCATAGTTGCTGTCAACATTTCCTCATCGCCAAATAAGTCTCTAATTTGGTCGTCTGTAACAATACCTATTGCTCTTAATAAGGTGGTTACTGGTACTTTTCTGGTACGGTCTACACGTACATAGAAAATGTCATTTCCATCGGTTTCATATTCAAGCCATGCTCCTCTAAGTGGCATTACCGTAGAATTGTAAGTTCTTTTTCCTGTCTTTGTGTCAAATTCCTCTCCATAGTAACAGCCTGGTGAACGAACCAACTGACTGACAACAACTCTCTCTGCTCCATTAATAACAAAAGTTCCACTGTCTGTCATTAATGGAAAATCTCCTAAGTAAATTTCTTGTTCTTTAATTTCACCTGTTTCACGGTTAATTAATCTTACTTTTACATGCAATCTCGTAGAATAAGTAGCATCTCTTTCTTTGGCTTCTTCTACACTGTATTTTGTTTTATCCTCCATGTAATAATCGAAAAATTCAAGAACTAAGTTTCCTGAGTAGTCTTCAATTGGTGATATATCTTTTAATACTTCTCCTAATCCTTCTTCTACAAACCAGTCATAAGAATCTCTTTGTACTTTGATTAGGTTTGGCATTTCAATATAATCGCCAACTTTTGCAAAATTCTTACGAGACGCCTTCTCGTAATTTATTTCTTTGATTTCCAAAAAAATCACTCCTCAAATAAAATTAAGCAGAAAAAAATGGATTGTTGCTTGTTAATACGAAGCAACATTTATATCGATTAAAAGAAGTCCTTCTTAAATGACAATTTGCTTATCTAGGGTCTCCGTTTTGTCTGCTTTTACAATTCGGAAAGCTTAGGGCTCCTTGCCTTTAATTCCTCTTCTCTTAAGCTTTAACTTTGAAAAAAATTTTTAAATAATCATGTTTATTATAATAACATATTTCCCTTACGGTTGTCAAGGATTTCACACTTTTAAGTTTAAGTTTTTTTGCAAATCTACTATTAACTGTTATTTCATTTTAACTTAAAAGTTTATTATATTTTTTATGAAGTAACAAATCGGGGGACCAACAAGTTACAGTCTGTTATGCAATTACAGACTGTACGATGTTGGGAGTTACAAATAAAAAATATAATAAACTTTTTTTAATAAAATACTTTAATTTAAAATTGTGCCAAATGCACCAAATATTCCAAAAGAAGCTAATCCCATTATGATACCAGCTAAAATCACCCCAGCAATAACCGCTATCACACTTTTCTTAAAATCCATATCTAAAAAGCTTGCTGCCAACGTACCTGTCCATGCTCCTGTCCCTGGAAGTGGTATTCCAACAAACAGAAACAAAGCCCAATACAAACCACGTCCCGCTTTTTCCTGTAACTTTTTGCCACCTTTTTCACCCTTCTCCAAACAGAATGTAAAAAATTTACCAATAAACTTTTTATCAGCTCCCCAAACCAAAACTTTTCTAGCAAAAAAGAATATAAATGGTACAGGAAGCATATTTCCTAATATACAAAGAATATAAAGTGGAACAATAGGAAGAGGAGAACCCCACAATGAACTTAATCCAACAGGGACAGCTCCTCTCAATTCTATTAATGGTACCATAGATATGAAAAATACTAATAAATATTTCTTTAACATTATCATCTTCTCCTATTCCTATAAATGTATTTGTCCTTTTATTTCCTCTGCTGTCTCCATAGTCTTTGTTGCTTTTTTGATAGCTATTTTATAATCAATATAATCCTCAATCAATATGCGAACAACAGCAATTGCTGGTACCGATAAAAACATACCCAAAATCCCAAAATAAGCACCTCCTACCATAATGGCAAATATAACTAGTAACGGACTTATTTTCAAAGATTGTCCAATAATTTTAGGATTAATAATATGAGCATCTATTTGTTGTAAAATGATAACAACAATCAACATCCAAATGGCTTGTGAAAGTCCTCCTGTTATTAATGTTATAATGGCAGCAATTACCGTAGCTACAATAGCTCCTATACATGGTATCATATTAGACAATCCAATTAAAAATCCTAACAATGGTGCATATCGAATTCCCATAATAGTCATGGCTATGGTAACCAAAATCCCTACAATAATAGCATCTAAAAATTGACTTGCTATAAATTTAAAAAATATCTCATTGGAATTATTAAAATACTTTCCTAGATTTTTATACGTTTTCTCTTTAAATATCGCTTCTGCTAATCTTTTAAGTGAATTTAGTATCTGCGTTCTTTCTGCCAAAATATACACAGATACAATAAATGCAACCAACAAACTAAAAACACCTGTTATTGCATCAATTGCACTAATAACATAGGCTAATATCTTATCCAACTGAAAATATTGTTTGATATCAATACTTTGAATACTTCCTATTGCATTATTTACCATATCACTTTTCAAAATATTATCTTCTGGTAAATGATTGTACTTTTCAATTGCTATTTCATAATAGTTTTGTATGTTATTAATTAAATCTATTACACTTTCCAACACAACTGGCAATATAAAATTAATCAATATCATCAATAAAATAATAATAACTAGATAAACCGTTAAAATACTCAATGACCTAGCTTTTTTGGTCACCAATTGTAACTTTGATTTTCGATATACTTCTTCTATTTTTCTACATGGCATATATAATAAGTAACTAATAAAAATACCAGCAAAAAAGGGAGTTATGATATTACAAAACTTTTTAATCGTACCCATTACATCTCCGAAATTATCTAACGCCTTGTATACTGCTATAATTGCTACCCCTAAAACAAACCAATATAGCCATTTCTTTCCATGATTCCTAATTTCATTCATTTTCTCTTATTCTCCTTTTTCGTATTTCGTAACGACTTTGGTATAGGTACAAACTCGCCACACCTATGCAAACTTTATTTAGACCTGTCCCAAAACTAGCCAAAAGGGGTATGATGGTGCCTGTCCCAAAACACACCAAAACACACCTAACCTATTTCAAGTCCAACTGGACAATGGTCACTTCCCATGATTTGAGGATAGATAGTCGCTTCTTTTATTTTGTGTTTCATGTCATTGGATACAATAAAATAGTCAATTCTCCATCCTACATTTTTTTCTCTGGCTCGTCCCATGTAAGACCACCAACTATATGCGTTTTCTTTGTCTGGATATAAATAGCGAAAACTATCTGTAAATCCTGCTTTTAATAATTGTGTCATTTTTTCTCTTTCTTCGTCTGTGAAACCTGCATTGCCTCGATTGGATTTGGGATTTTTTAAGTCTATTTCTTTATGCGCTACATTTAAGTCCCCACACATGATAACTGGCTTTTTTTTGTTTAATTTTAATAGATATTTTCTAATTTCATCTTCCCATATTTGTCGATAGTCCAGTCTTTCTAACCCTCTTTTGGCATTTGGTGTATAATTATTGACTAGATAGAAATCTTCCAATTCTAGGGTAAGAATTCTTCCTTCTTTATCGTGTTCTTCTATTCCTATTCCACGAGTTACTGCTATTGGCTTCTTTTTGGTAAAAATAGCGGTTCCTGAATAACCTTTTCGTTCTGCACTATTCCAATAACTTTTGTAGCCATCAAATTCTAGTTCTATTTGGTCTGGCTGACATTTTGTTTCTTGGATACAAAATATGTCTGCTTTTATATCGTTGAAAAATTCAATAAATCCTTTGTTTACACAGGCACGTATTCCATTTACATTCCACGAAATTAATTTCATAACTTTCTCCTATTCTATTTTTTATCTTCTAATTTTCTCTTTTGCACCCTATAAGTTATTTTGCTAATAAAAGGACTCGGTAAGCATTTAGCACCTAATTTTGCAAATTTCACGTCGACTCCTGGAACAATATAAAATCTTCCTTGCTCCATTTTTCGGATAGCATATTGAGCAACTTTCATACTATTGGCTTCTCTTATCTTAAATTTCACATTGGCTACTTTATTAAAATTAGTACTGACTGGACCTGGACATAAGATGCTAATTTGTACTTTTGAGGCCTCTTTTTTTAGTTCTTCTCTTATACTTTCAGATATTCTTACAATGTATGCTTTTGTCGCATAATAGGTTGACATCAAAGGTCCTGGCATAAAACCAGCTATGGAAGCTACATTTAATATTTTCCCCTTCCCTTTTTTCTTCATATCTATCAAATATAATTTCATTAAAATATGGTAAGCCACGATATTAGTATCAATCATGCTAATCTCTTTTTCTAATGATGTTTTAGTGAAATTTCCACAATCTCCAAATCCAGCATTATTGATTAAGATATCCACATCTTGTACTTTTTGGTGGAGTTGTTTACAATTTTCTATGATAGATAAATCCATCGCTATGGTCTCAATCGCAATTCCTTCTTTTGTTTTTAACTCCTCTGCTAATTGTTTTAATCCTTGTTGGTTTCTAGCCACTAATACTAAATCATAACCTTTGCTCGCAAGTACTCTTGCTATATCTCTTCCAATTCCTGAAGATGCTCCTGTTACTAATGCTTTCAATTACATCTACTCCTCTTCTCTTGTATCTATTATGTTTAATCACTGGATGCTTTTATGGCATTCAAAATTTCTTTTCCCGTTGCTCTTTCTCCTCTGATTCTTCCTAAGTCTGTTAAATCAAGGTTTCTGCTTTTATTAACAGTTCCATATTTGGTTTGAACTTGTATTTCAAATCCTATTTCTTTCAACCATTTGATGGTATCTTTTGATGATTTTCCTGCTGGATATGCCATTATTTTTTGTATGGATTCTCCCATATGTTCTTCTATTTCTTGATGTGATTTGGTATAATCTAAAATTAATTTTTCTTTTCCTACACTGCTATATTCAGAATGATGGTAGCCATGACAATGGATTTTTACCAATCCAGTATCATACATTTCTTTGGCTTGCTCCCAACTAAAATAATCCTCTGTTCCCACTAATTGATTAACAATAAATATGGTTGCTGGTATTTGATATTTTTTTAAGACTGGAAAAGCATCAGTATAACAACCTATTTGCCCATCATCCATAGTAATAATGATTACTTTTTCTGGTAAACCTATCTGTCCTTTGTTATATTGATATAAATCTTCTAAAGTAATAAATGTATATCCATCTTCCCATAATGTTTTTACATTTTCCTCAAAATTCTCTTGAGAACTAAATAATTTATAAACGTCCTCTTTATAAGGAATTGGTGTCCTAAAATTATGATAAATTAAAATTGGTACTTTGATATTTTTTTCATTCTTTTTATAGACAGGCTCTTTTACATGCTCTAAAAAATTTATTTCTTTAGAGCTATTGGTATCCTCTTTTTGCTCTTCCTTACTCGTATCCGTCTGTTCTATTGCTGTATTTTCTACTATTTCTTCACTTGCTGTTTCTACTGTTTTTTTAGTACTTTTCATGATTAATATGATACTTTCTATAATGATTACCACAAATAAAATAGCAAGAAATACTCTTTTTTTATTTAATTTTCTTTTTTGCTTCATTTTGTTTTACCTCTTAAATTTATTTAATACTTTGCCCACTGTATGAACAATTTGAGTAGAATAATTATTGGCAACACTCTTACCTAAAGCCTTTCCTCCTACTGTCAAAGAGGCCACTAATGCACTTAATAAAAATTGTAAGTCAAATTGTACGCCAAACTGTTCTGCTATTTTCATTGCTATTAATGCACTGATAGCACCACTTAGTACCCCACAAATATCTCCAATTACATCGGCACAAATGTTGGCTACCTTAGGTGCATTTCTAATCAACTTAATGGAGTCTTTTGAGCCCTTTACTTTTTTGGTTGCTTTTGCATGAAATTCATGTTCATTGGCAACTGTCACAGCTACTCCTATAATATCAAAAAATATACCAATTCCTATCACTACTATTAAAATTAATATAGCTGACAGCAAATTCAAATGTGACACTCCATTAGCCGATATATACGAAAATACCATAGATAATACAAAAGTCATAATAAATACTTGAATAAACCATTTGATATCCGAATGTTGTTTTTCTTGCTTGTTACTCATCTTGTTTCCTCTTTTCCTATAATATAACAAAGTGATAGGTTTTCCCATCACTTTGTGTACTTTTCGATTGTTAGATGGTAAAAGCCTAAGTAAATTTTACAGTTTAGGTCTAGTTGAATTTCTCTATTTTCCGCTTAGCATTACTGCTAGAGCCGTTTCCGTTTAAGGAAAATATCTACTCATTATCTTCGTAGACACCAGATCGCCACTTAAATCTGTACCTTAATCCCTAGACTTCCTTAGCTATTTTTCATAGCAAACATTCTAGAAGTTTTCCTTAACATACATTAACATCTTTACTAGTCTTTTTTGCAAAAGCAATTTCATAATCTAAAAACAGAACTAATTTGGCCAAAATAAATTCTATTCTTGTTAAGATAATCCCAATACTTTCACTCAAGACAGGCTACTCTATGTATTTTGTGTC
>CAOKVW010000031.1 GCA_948472955.1 uncultured Clostridium sp.
TTTTATATCGAGATGATTATTATAATCAAGATAGTGAGAAAAAAGATATAGCAGAGGTAATAGTAGCAAAGCATAGAGGTGGTTCAACTGGGACGATAGAATTGTTATGGTTAGGAAGTTATACTAAATTTGTTAATTTAGAGAGAAGATTTGATGATTAGATTATATAGCGATATTACCTGTTCTAGGGAGAAAATAAAAGATGGAAAATAAAATTTTACAAATAGTTGAAAAATACAATTTAATAGAAGATGGTGACAAGTTAGTATTAGGTGTATCTGGTGGACCAGATTCTATGTGTATGCTAGATATTTTCAAACAACTTAAAATAAAAGGACTAACATTTCAAATAGTAGTTGCTCATCTAAATCATAGGATAAGAAAAGAAGCAAAAGAAGATGAGCAATATGTAGAAGATTATTGTAAAAGAAATGAAATTGAATTTTATGCAAAAAGTATAGATGTTGAAAAATTGGCTCATACTAATAAAATAGGAACAGAAGAAGCAGGAAGAATAGCAAGATATGAATTTTTTGATGAAATTTTGAAGAAAACCAAAGCCAATAAAATAGCAATTGCTCATAATAAAAACGATAAAATAGAAACCATTTTGATGCATACTTTAAGAGGTAGTGGAATGGAAGGGCTGAAAGGAATCGAACCCAAAAGAGGAAATATTATACGACCTTTGCTTGCATGTGAACGAATAGAAATAGAAGCATATTGTCAAGAGAAACAATTAAATCCTAGAATTGACAAAACGAATTTTGAGAATATTTATGAAAGAAATAAAATACGAAATGTTGTGATTCCGTATATTCAAAAGGAATTCAATCCAAATATTATTCAAACAATAGATAGATTATCAGATATTCTAACCTATGAAGATAAGTACATGGAAAAGCAAACAGAAGCGGCTTATCAAAGGTTGGTTTTGGAAGAAGAAAAAGACAAAATTGTAATGGATTTAAAAAAGTTTAATTTACAAGAAATAGTAATAAAATCAAGACTAATTCGATATATTATAAAAAGGTTATTTGGTACAACAGCAAGTATTGAAAAAATACATATAGATGATATCATAAAATTATGTCATAATAATGTGGGAAATAAATATTTAATGCCAAACAAAAGGACTAAAATTTTGATAAAAAATCATAAAATTTATTTTGAGGTTCAGTGTTAGAGAATACCAATTACTAAGTTCCGTAGGAATGCGTGGAACATGCAATTTTGTAATAAAAAAGACATATAAAAAACTATTGAAAAAGAAAAAGTTATGTGTTATAAAAGCAATATGGAAATGAAAAAAACATAAGGAGGAATTATTTTGAAAAACGGAATTAAAACATTAGCCATGTGGCTAATCATAGGAGTTATTTTTATTGTAGTATTATCATCTATTGTGGAGAACAGTGATGCTAAATTAAAATATTCTGAATTAATAGCTGATATTAATAGTGGGAAAGTAGAAGCAATTCAAATTGAATCAGATGGAAAAACAGCAACTGTTGCTTTAAAAGATGATAAAATTAGAAAAGAAGTAAATATACCAGATATGGAAAGCTTTATGTCTTATACAGAAGATTTCTTAAAAGAGGGAGCATTTACTTTAGAAGAAAAATCAGAGTCTATTTTTATTACTGTACTTAGTCTACTTACACCATTTGGACTATTAATTATATTCTTTATTTTCTGGTTCTTTATGATGGGGGGAGCTGGTCAAGGTGGACCAGGAAACAAAACCATGTCATTTGGAAAAAGTAAAGCCAGAATGATGACCCCAGCAGAAAAGAATAAAATTACTTTTGAAGATGTAGCAGGAGTAGACGAAGAGAAAGAAGAATTAGAGGAAATCGTACAATTCTTAAAAAATCCAAAAAAATTCACGGATATGGGAGCAAGAATTCCAAAAGGTGTTTTATTAGTAGGACAGCCAGGTACAGGTAAGACCTTATTGGCAAAAGCGGTAGCAGGAGAAGCAGGTGTGCCATTCTTTATTATTAGTGGTTCAGACTTTGTTGAAATGTTTGTCGGTGTGGGAGCCTCTAGAGTAAGAGATTTATTTGACCAAGCTAAGAAAAATGCACCATGTATCATTTTTATTGATGAAATTGATGCCGTTGGGCGTCAAAGAGGTGCAGGATTAGGGGGAGGACATGATGAAAGAGAACAAACCCTAAATCAATTGTTAGTAGAAATGGATGGCTTCGCAGAAAACGAAGGTGTTATTGTATTAGCTGCAACCAATAGACCAGATGTATTAGATAAAGCACTTTTAAGAGCAGGAAGATTTGATAGACAAATTGTGGTAGGATTACCAGATGTAAAGGCGAGAGAACAAATTCTAGAGGTACATTCTAGAAAGAAACATTTAGCAGAAGATGTAGATTTAAAAGTAATTGCTAAAAATACATCAGGATTTGCAGGAGCAGACTTAGAAAATGTCTTAAATGAAGCAGCTTTATTAGCAGCCAGAAGAAATATGACAGAAATTGGCATGAAAGAAATTGAAGATGCTATGGTGAAAGTAACCATGGGACCTGAAAAGAAAACAAAAGTAAGAAGCGAAAAAGAAAACAAATTGGTTGCTTATCACGAAGCAGGTCATGCTGTTGTAAGCCATTATTTAGAAACCCAAGACCCAGTTCATCAAATATCAATTGTACCAAGAGGTATGGCAGGTGGTTACACGATGTATCGTCCAACCGAAGATAAATCCTTTATGTCAAAAACAGAAATGGAAGAAAATATTGTATCACTTTTAGGTGGAAGAGTAGCAGAAGCACTTATCCTAAATGATATTTCAACAGGAGCAAGTAATGATATTGAAAGAGCAACTAAAATTGCAAGAAGCATGGTAACTAAATACGGCATGAGTGAAAGAATTGGTGCTATTATGTTAGGCGGAAATCAAGAGGAAGTATTTTTAGGAAGAGATTTAGCACAAAGTAAAGAATATTCAGAGGAGACAGCTGCTGTGATAGATGAAGAAACAAAGAGAATTGTAGATACAGGCTATGACAGAGCAAAACAAATCTTGTCTGATAATATAGATAAGTTACATCAAGTAGCTGGTATCTTACTTGAAAAAGAGAAAATTGAAGCAGATGAATTTGAAGCAATTTTCGGAGAATAAAAAATAATGAAAGAGTGTCCCCACTGGTTCCGGGAGTAAATGGGGACATTTTAATAAAGGAAAAAGTAGCAATTTTATATTGCTATTTTTTCCGTTTTAAGATAAAATGAAATTGTCGAAAAAGAAAGGAAAAAGTGGTGCATGGCTTATGAAAAATTATTATGAAATACTAGAAGTAAATCCAAAAGCCTCTAAGGAAGTAATAGAAAAAGCTTACAAAGTATTAGTAGGGAAATATCATCCAGATTTATATAGTGGAGAAAAGCAGCAATATGCAGAAAAGAGAACAAAAGAAATCAATGAAGCTTATCATGTTTTATCAGATGACTTTTTAAGAGAACAATATGATAGGGAGTTAGAAAAGCAAAATATTAATACTCGTCAAAGTGTACCAAGACAGAACGAAATTAATCATAATCAGATGAAACAGGAACAAAGAGAAACTTTGCAAAAAACAACAAAGGCTCCTCAAGTGGGTAGTTTTGGTGCCATTATACAAATTGTAAAGGAACTAATACAGGATTTAGCAAAAAGTAAACAAAAACGAGGAAAGAGCAAAGAAGTGACACAACAAGATGTTTTTGCTATGATACTTACTATTTTAGTAATTATTATCATAGGAGTTGTTTTATGGTTTACTCCCTTTACCAATGGCTGGATGAGAGAATTCTTATTTGAAAATCCATTGTTTAATTGGATAGGTAATTTATTTGCGAAAAAATAAAACTAAAAAAATTCTAACTATTGACAAGTCTTATGCTTTCATGTATAATGAATATCGTTAGAAGGGTTATCCCACATACAGTTTTCGTATGACCGGAAGGAGGGGAATATAAAATGTCAGAGATAAAAGTTAATAATGGTAATATAGAAGATGCCTTAAAAAGGTTTAAAAGACAATGTGCAAGAAATGGAGTACTTCAAGAAGTACGTAAAAGAGAACATTATGAAAAACCTAGTGTAAAGAGAAAGAAAAAATCAGAGGCAGCAAGGAAAAGAAAATTTTAAAAATGGATTGGAAGTTAAGGGTGTGAAGCAAATACTTAAAACTTCCAATTTTTGTTTCATGATTTTGGGGACGGAGGAAAAAATCATGATGATAATAACAATCATGATTTTTTCCTCCGTCCCCAAAATCATTTTAAAGTATAATAAAATAAAAAAGTAGTATACTAATTTAAAGGAGGAAAAGAGATGGAATACAAACAAGAAGAATTAAAAAAAGGAATTAAATTTCATACTATCAATACGAAAAAATTCAAAACAAATTTAATTGCTGTTTTTCTAACGAAAAAGCTAGATAGAGAAAATGTGACAAAAAATGCACTTATTTCAGCTATTTTGAGAAGAGGTTCAAAAACGATGTGTTCGCAAGAAGAAATTAGTAAACAAATGGAGGAAATGTATGGTGCTGGTTTCGATTGTGGGTTAGATAAAACAGGGGATAATCAAGTTTTGAAATTCTATTTAGAGACGGTAAATGACAACTTTTTACCACAAGAAGGGCAAAATATGTTGAAAGATTCTCTAGAAAAGCTATTAGAAATCGTATTTAATCCCTATGTTGAAAATGAAAGTTTTAAGCCAGAATATGTAGAGCAGGAGAAAAATAATATTAAGCAAAGAATAGAAGGAAAAATTGATAATAAAGCAAGATATGCATTAGACCGTTGTATAGAGGAGATGTATCAAGATGAACCATATGGATTATATAGATTTGGTTATATAGAGGATTTAGAAAACTTAAATGGTAACAATTTATATGCGTATTACAAAGAATTAATCAATTCTTGTAAAATTGATATATTTGTATCAGGAATGATACAAGATGATATGAATCAAACTATTTTAGCCAATGAAAATATAGAAAAGTTAAAAGAAAGAACACCAGACTATGTGCTTCCTAGAGACTTAAATAAGACTCTTCCAGAAAAAGAGAATATAGTAACAGAATCAATGGAAGTAACACAAGGAAAATTAATATTGGGATTAGATGTAAGTGTAGACAAAGAAGATTTAAGATATGAGATAGCAATTTACAATTGTATTTTAGGTGGAAGTGCTAATTCAAAATTGTTTCAAAATGTCAGAGAAAAGGCACATTTAGCATATGTAGCAGGCTCTAGTTATCTAAGATATAAAAATATTATTGTTATCAATTGTGGAATTGAAATAGCAAATTACGAAAAAGCATTAGAGCTTATCCATCAACAAATAGAAGACATGAAAAAAGGGGAATTTACAGAAGAAGATATACAAGATGCTAAAAAAGGAATCGTAGCAGCTATCAATGCAATAGATGACGAGCAAGATACAGGAATTACTTATTATTTTGGGCAAGAATTATCAGAAACTTATATTTCAATGGAAGAATATAAAAATCGAATTGAAAAAGTTAGCAAAGAAGATGTATTGCATATTGCCGAAAATGTGGCTGTTAATACAGTTTATTTTTTAAAAGATTAAAAATGAGGAGGAGAGAAAGTG
Organism: uncultured Clostridium sp.; assembly: GCA_948472955.1. Lineage (GTDB taxonomy): Bacteria > Bacillota > Clostridia > TANB77 > CAG-508 > CAG-269. Next base: position 5,627 of record CAOKVW010000031.1, read on the forward strand.
CAGATTATTGAAAATTCAAAAGTAAAAGAAAAAGTATATATAGAAAAATTAGAAAATGGTCTAACAGTCATGATAATTCCCAAAAAGGGAATTCAAAAAAAATATATGATATGGGCAACTCACTATGGTTCAAATGAAAGCAGTTTTGTTGTTCCAGGAGAGGAAGAAATAACTACGGTTCCAAATGGTGTGGCTCATTTTTTAGAACATAAACTATTTGAACAAGAAAATGGAACCAATAGTTTGGATGTATTAACAGCATTAGGAGTACAAGCAAATGCCTATACAACTAATGACCACACGGCCTATTTATTTGAATGTACCAATCATTTTTTTGAAGCAATGGATGAATTAATGGACTATGTTCAGCATCCTTATTTTACAGATGAAAATGTAGAAAAAGAAAAAGGGATTATTGGTCAGGAAATTATGATGTATGATGATTATCCAGAATGGCGAGTTTATTTGAATGCTATGCAAGCAATGTATCATAATAGTCCTGTCAAAATAGATATAGTAGGAACCATTGAAACCATCCGTAAAATTGATAAAGAAATATTGTATAAATGTTATCAGACCTTTTATAATCCATCTAATATGGCAATGGTATTATGTGGGGATTTTGAGCCAGAAAATATGATAGAAGAAATAAAGAAGAGATTGATAGAAACCAAAGCAAGTGGAGAAATTAAAAGAATTTATCCAGATGAGCCAGAAGAAATTGTACAAGAACGCATTGAGCAGAAATTAGAGGTTAGTCAACCTTTATATACAATAGGGATTAAAGATACTGGCAACTGTGATGTAAAGAAGCATATTGCGATGGAGATTTTGCTAAATTTATTGATTGGTAGAAGTTCAAATTTATACAAAGAACTTTATAAGGAAGGAATTATTTATTCACAGCCTAATTTGGAATATGAATTTAGTCATATTTATGCTCATGCTCTAATTGACGGACAATCAAATGACCCAGAGAAGGTGTATCAAAAATTTAAAGACGAAATAAACAAGTTCAAAACCGAAGGGATTAAGGAAGAGGACTTTAATCGAATGAAAAAAATGATATATGGAGCCTATATTAAGGAATACAATGATGTTACGGATATAGCAAGAATGTTTTTAGCAGATTATTTCAAAGGAATTAATAGCTTCGATTATTTAGAAGAGATACAAGGAATTACAATAGAGTATGTAGAACAAATATTAAAAGATGTTTTTAAAGAAGAAAAAATGATTTTTTCTACGATAAAGAAATAAAACTAAAAATCTGACAAGATAAGAAATAAAAAAATGTAATAAAAATGGTGTTTTCATTAGAAAAATGAAGATGCCGTTTTTTAAAGTCAAAAAATGTCGAAAAATGTAAAAAAAGCACGTACGAAAGTTGCCAAAAAGCCTTGAAAATACTTGACTTGGGGATAATATTGTGGTAATTTATAACTATACAGAAGATAAATGAATAAAAAAGGAGAAAAAGATATGTTAAATGATGAAATTTGTAAATTAAGAGACAGATTAAACAAAAGTATTGAACAAGGTGACGATTATAGCGTTACTTATCAATTAAGTGTGGAGTTAGATGATTTAATTGCGAAATATTATGAAGATTTAAAAGATAGTAAAAAAAAAATTGGCATGGACAAGCATGCAAATTAGAACCTCTTGAACATTTTTGCGTTTAAGAGGTTCTATGCTATTTGTACAAAAATTAAAGTTTAATTTAAATTTCAGTTTTTTTGGAGGGCTTATCCCCAAAAAACCGAAACCAAAGCTTGCAGTTAAAAAAGATATATATTATAATAGCAACAAGATAACTTTATTTAAAATTAGATGAGGTTTTGTGAAAAACAAAGGTGTGACCAAAATGAACACGATAGTATTAAAATTTGGTGGAACTTCTGTAGCAGACAATATCAAATTGAATGTTGTTGCAGAAAAAATTATTAGCTTAAAAAAAGAGGCAGAAAATATGGTAGTGGTTGTGTCAGCACAAGGAAAGACAACCAACCAACTAATGAAGGAAGCACAGGAATTATCGGCTATTCCAGAAGAAAGGGAAATGGATATGCTGTTATCAACAGGAGAACAAATAACAGCATCAAAATTAAGTATATTATTAAATCGAAGAGGTTATCCAGCCATTTCCTTAACAGGGTGGCAAGCTGGGATTACAACGAATTCTATTCATACGAGTGCAAAAATTGAACAGATTGCTACAGATAGAATTCAAGAAGAATTAGAAAAAGGAAAAATTGTAGTTGTAACTGGATTTCAAGGAATAGATGAAAAACAAGATATTACAACTTTGGGAAGAGGAGGCTCTGATACAACAGCAGTAGCACTGCAAGTAGCACTTAAAGCGGATAAATGTTACATTTTTTCTGATGTAGATGGTATTTATTCTGCTGACCCTAATATGATTACCATGACAAAAAGATTGGATGAAATATCTTTTGATGAAATGCAAGAAATTGCAGATGCAGGAGCTAAAGTTCTTCATAATCGATGTATTCAGATGGGGAAAAAATTTAATTGTAACATTGTTTCAAAATCAACTTTTTCTGATACTGGCGGAACGAGAATTTCCCAAAAAATTGAAACATCAGAAATAAAAAGTATTGTGAAAAATGAAAAATTGGTAATTGTTGAAATGAAAAAAAGACAACCCATGAAACAAGAGGAAATTTACGATGTTTATGAGAACCTATTACAACATAATATTATTGTAGAAGCATTTCAAAAAGAGGAGACTCAACTGCAATTTAGAATGAATAAAGTACAACAAAACAAGGTACAAGAATTACTCGAGAAAAGGTATTCTATTTATGATATTAAGCAAAAGGATGTAGTTAAATTGAGTATTATTGGCTATGGAATTATACAAGATAATCAAGTTCTAAATCAAGTAATGGAAATATTAAAAAAGTATCAAGTTGAAATATTAGATATTAATTTAACACAAGCAAAGATTGAAATTTTAGTAAAAGAAATAGAAAATGAGGTAATAGAAAAATTGCATAGAAAATTAATAAAAAATTGATGGAAATGTGACAAAAAGAGGCACCCCTCTTGTCACATTTCCATTAATTTTTCTACAATTTGAATGGCGTTGGTAGCAGCTCCTTTACGAATGTTATCTGCAACTACCCAAAGATTAACGCCAGAAGCAACACTTTCGTCGCGACGAATTCTTCCCACAAATACCTCATCATGCCCAGTAGCATTAATAGCCATAGGATAAATGTTAGAACAAGGGTCATCTTGTACGATAATATGAGGGAAAGATTGTAAAGTATTTATTAAATCTTTCTTTTCAAAATCTTTTTCCAGTTCTACATTAATGGATTCAGAATGAGAGTTTTGAACAGGGACTCTAACAGTTGTAGCTGTCACTTTTAAATCATCTCTATGTAGAATTTTTTTGGTTTCATTTATCATTTTTAGTTCTTCTTTAGAATATCCATTTTCCATAAATGTATCAATATGTGGTAAACAGTTGTTGTAAATAGGATAAGGAAATTTTTTTAAGGGTTGTAAATTGTTGGTGTTTTCTAAATCGCATAAGGCATCTTTTCCTGCACCAGATACAGCCTGATAAGTAGAATAAATGACTCGTTTTATGTGATATTTATCTTCTAAAGCTTTTAAAGGAAGCATGGCTTGAATGGTAGAACAATTTGGATTAGCAATAATTCCATGATGATGAAAGGCATCTTCTAAATTAACCTCAGGAACGACTAAAGGAACTTCCTTATGCATACGAAAATAACTACTGTTATCAACTACAATACAACCTTTCTCGACAGCAATTGGTGCGTATTTTTTAGAAGTTTCTCCACCTGCAGAGAAGATGGCAAAGTCAAAGCCAGAATCAAATGATTTTTCTGTTAATTCTTCTACTACATAGTTTTTTTCGTGAATGGTAAAGACCATTCCAGCAGATTTTTTTGAGGCAAATAAACCATAGGTTTCAATTGGTAAGTTTTTTTCTTCTAATACTTGGATAACTGACCTACCAACAAGACCAGTTGCACCAACAATAGCTATTTTAAATTTTTTCAAAATACTACCTCCTAAACTTTATTTTACTACGATTTATACCTTAAATAAGTAATAACCAAATTTATTATATTTTTTAAAAGTAATTTTATTTTACTACAAGTGAGAAAAAAAGGAAATAGTAACTTGCTTTTTTTTAAGAATTATTATATAATAATTTGCCAAGTAAAGGAGAAAAGAAATGCTAGTAAATGATAAAAATTCAGAAATCCTATGTAAAGGGGCAGGAGAAGATAGACCAATAGAAGAGAAAACAAAAAATCATTATAGAAACTTTAAACAAATTGTCAATACCTTTTATAATGAAGAAATAGAAGAAATTAATTACGATGAGGAGATAATTTTAAAAAACAAAGGAACGATAAAATTAGAACCCAAAGTTATCTATGACAAATTTTCAGGAGATATGAAAGTCGAATTTAAAATTGGAAGCAAAAAAATGTATAAAATCAAAGACCTATCCGAATTTTATACTAGAATGTTAGAAAATCAATTTTACAAATATGGACAAAACTTAGAATTTGTTCATACAAGAGAAGCATTTGAAGAAGATAGTAAACCATTATTAGATTTCATATTACGATATGCTGAAATTATCAAATATGCCAATTCTAATTCCAATAGTAATTATCGATATTATGGAAAAGCCTTAAGTGATACCAATATCATTTTAGGAAATAGCGGAATAGATGAATTATTTGATTTATTAAAAGGGAAACAAGTTCTATTTCAAAAAGATTATAATACAGAGGAAATTGAATTTACAGACGTATCTCCTAAAATAGAATTTAAACTTAAAAAGGTAAATGAGGAACAATATACGATTGTACCCAATATTGAGATTTTTAATGTAACCATTTTAAAAGGTAAAAAATATAAATACCTATTAGAGCAGAAAAAAATGTATCGTTGTACCAAAGAATTTGAGAATACAAATTTAAAATTATTAGAATTGTTTAGGCAAAATTACATGACAGAGGTATTGTTGGGAAAAGAAGAATTAACACAGTTATTTTCTATTATTATGCCAAAGGTAAAAAATGCAATTGTTATGGAAGATATAGAAGAAGAGGAAATAGCACCCTATAGACCCAAAGAATTAGAGATAAAGGTGTTTTTGGATTTTGATGAAAATGATTTCTTAGTAGCAGAAGTGAAATTTATATATGAACAAAATGAATTTAATCCATTAGATGAGAAATTAAAATTAGACTTTCCAAGAAATATGATTCAAGAAACCAAAGCTTTAAATGTATTTCGAAAGACAGGATTTATGTTTGATAAGCAAAACTTAAGATTTATTTTACCAGATAATGATAAAATTTACGAATTTTTAGCAGAGGATATCAATTATTATATGCAAAAATTTGATGTGTTAGCAACTGAGAAATTCAAATTAAAACAAATCAGACAACCTAAAATAGGAAGCTTAGGGGTAAAGGTAGAAAATAATTTGTTAGAACTGGATTTAAAGAATATAGACATAGATATAAAAGAATTAGAAGAAATCATGTCAAAATATACGTTAAAGAAAAAATACCATAGGTTAAAAGATGGAAGCTTCCTAGATTTAGAGGGAAATAAAGAAATCGAGTTTTTAGACAAATTAGTGACAGGAATGGGAATGGATTATAAAGAATTAGAAAGTGACGCCATCCAATTACCAGTTCATAGAAGTTTGTATTTGAACCAGTTATTAAAGGGAATGAAAGGAGTTCAAGTTGTTAAAAATCAAGAATACAGAGAGATTGTAAATGGATTAGACAAAGAACAATTAGAAACAGAAATGAAAGTGCCTGAAAATTTAGAATCTATCTTGAGATATTACCAAAAAACGGGATTCCAATGGCTAAAAATTTTAGATAATTATCGATTTGGTGGCATTTTGGCAGATGATATGGGACTTCGGAAAAACAATTCAGATGTTATCTATTATTGTAGATTATGTGCAAAATACTTATGAAGGCGAAGACATTATTCCAGGACAAGAAAGGATGGAAGATTCGATTCATTTCCAAACTAACCAGAAGATAATTCCAACGAGAAACGGAAAAAGAGCCAGTCTAGTTGTTTCGCCAAGTTCTTTAACATTAAATTGGCAGAACGAAGTGAAAAAATTTGCCAAAGAATTAAAAACATTAATCATAAGAGGAACCTTAACAGAAAGAAAAAGACAAATTCAAGAAATTGACCAGTATGACTTAGTCATTACATCCTATGATTTATTAAAAAGAGATATTGAATTATATTTAGAGAAGGATTATTCTTTTCGTTACATCATAGCAGATGAAGCGCAATATCTAAAAAATAGTAATACCCAAAATGCTAAATCGATTAAAAAAATAAAAGCGGACACGCGATATGCTTTAACAGGAACGCCAATTGAAAATTCGTTAGCTGAACTATGGTCTATCTTTGACTTTATTATGCCAGGTTATTTATTTACTTATAAAAAGTTCAAAGCATTATATGAAACACCAATTGTAAAAGAAGAAAGTCAAGAGGCTATGCAAAAACTAAGAATGTTAATTGAACCTTTTATTTTAAGAAGAAATAAAAGAGAGGTATTAACAGAGCTTCCAGACAAAACCATAACGGTATTAAATAATGAAATGGGAGAAGAACAAAGGCGTATTTATTTAAGCTATTTAGCACAAGCCAAACAAGAAATAGCAGAGGAAATTGAGTTAAATGGTTATGAAAATAGCCAAATACAAATATTGGCTGCTTTAACTAGATTAAGACAAATTTGTTGTCATCCTAGTTTATTTATAGAGGGTTATCAAGAAGGTAGTAGTAAATTAGAGCAATGTATAGAAGTGATGCAAGATGCTGTTAATAGTGGACACAAAATTTTATTGTTTTCTGGTTATACCTCTATGTTTGATATTATGGAAAAAGAATTAAAACAAAGAGGAATTCAGTATTTTAAGCTAACAGGAAGCACAAAAGTAGACCAAAGAATAGAATTAGTAGATGAATTTAATGAAAACCCAGAAATTAAAGTGTTTTTAATTTCTTTAAAAGCAGGGGGAACAGGATTGAATTTAACAGGGGCAGACGTAGTGATTCATTATGACCCATGGTGGAATTTATCAACAGAAAATCAAGCAACTGATAGAGCTTATAGAATTGGACAAAAGAATAATGTACAAGTGTACAAACTAATTACCAAAAATTCTATTGAGGAGAAGATATATGATTTGCAACAGAAAAAAGCAGAACTGGTAGACAATATGCTAAGCACTAAAATATCATTTGTGAATAAATTGTCAAAAGAGGAAATTATGAATTTGTTTAATCAATAAAAAAATGAAAAAATTCAAAAAATAAACGATAAAAAAATGAGTTTTTTCATTTTTTTATTGATTGCTTTTCAATAATATTTATTCTATACCATTGTACGCAGTGTTTTGTTTATAGCAGATTAGTTCTGGGACAGGCATTTTGTAGGGATTGAGGCAAACGCCATTTGAAGTATAATAGAAAATGTGCTATAATAACTAGGACATTAGTGTAATTGTGATGTCTAAAACAGAGAAAGGAGTTACAGTAGATGAGTGACAGAAAGAAGAGAATCCAAACTCTGTCGGCAGGACTCTTAGCAGCATCTATCAAAAAAGGCGGTTGTGGAGAATGTCAGACATCCTGTCAGTCTGCTTGCAAGACTTCCTGTACTGTAGGAAATCAGTCTTGTGAAAACACGTAAAGCTAGAGTTAAAGACTGACAAACTAGCGGGCGGAAATTATTTCCGCCTATTAATATTAAGCTAATATTTAAAAGAAAGAGTGAAACAAATGAAAGATTATATTACTATAATTGGAGGAGGCTTAGCAGGATGTGAAGCAGCCTATCAAATTGCTAAAAAGAAAATAAAAGTAAAATTATATGAAATGAAACCACAAAAATATTCACCAGCACATAGTAGTTCTGATTTAGCAGAAATTGTATGTAGCAATTCTTTTAAATCCAATTTATTAACAAATGCATGTGGTTTATTAAAAGAAGAATTAAGAAGGCTAGATTCTTTATTGATTCGTATAGCAGATGCAACAAGAGTGCCAGCAGGACAAGCTTTGGCAGTGGATAGAGAGGCTTTTGCTGAAAAAGTAACAAAAGAGATAACCGAAAATCCCTATATTGAAATTGTGAATAAAGAAATCACAGATATAAAAGAAATGTTAAAGGATGGTATTGTCATCATTGCTACTGGACCTTTAACATCTGACGGGTTAGCGAGTCAAATTCAAGAATTGACAGGGCAGGATAAACTATACTTTTACGATGCGGCAGCACCAATTCTTCAAAAAGATAGTATTGATTTTGATATTGCTTTTTATGGGGACCGATATGCTCAAGAAAAGAAAAAACAAGAAACAGAAGAACAATGGAGACAGAGATTGTCTACACAGAAAAGGCAAGAACAAAGCTATATTAATTTGCCCATGAACCAAGAAGAATATGAAGCTTTTTGGAAAGCATTAGTAGAAGCGGAAGTAGTTACTTTGCATGATTTTGAAAAAAGGGAGATTTTTGAAGGTTGTATGCCAATTGAAATTATGGCAAAAAGAGGAATGGATACGTTACGATTTGGACCTCTTAAGCCAGTTGGGTTTGATGACCCAAGAACGGCCAAAAGACCATATGCAGTGGTGCAATTAAGACAAGATGATAAACAAGCTAGTCTTTATAATATGGTTGGTTTTCAAACCAATCTAAAATATGGGGAACAAAAAAGAGTATTTGGGAGGATACCTGGATTGCAAAATGCTGAATTTGTAAAATATGGCGTTATGCATAGAAATACCTATATTAATGCAAGCGAATTATTAGAGGAAACCTACCGATTAAAAAGCATACCAAACCTTTATTTTGCTGGACAAATAACAGGAGTGGAGGGCTATGTGGAATCGATTTCCTCTGGCTTAGTAGCAGGTTTAAATGCTAGTCATGATTTGGGGGACGGAGGAAAAAGTCATCGTTTTTCGGAATATACGGTAATAGGGGCTTTGGCAAAGTATATTTCGACTCCGAATGATAAGTTTCAACCCATGAATGCTAATTTTGGTATATTGCCTGAACTAGAAGGGAAAAAGATAAAAGATAAAAAAGAGAGATATAGAAAATTAGCGGAGAGAAGTTTGGAGAATTTAGCTGTAAAATAAGCAGATACAAGAGTGTTTGCTTATTTTTTGCTATCCTAAGATTTATTACAAATATTACTAAAATATGACATTTTAATAAAAATTATGTTAATCACTTGATTTATTTTACAAAATTTGCTATAATTTATAATGGAGGTAAAATGGGTAATATTTATTCTTAAAGAGTGAAGGGAGTAAAATATGAGATTAGAAAAACAGAATAAAAAGAGAATGGTTGAATTGGATAGATTAATGAAAAACAAAAATAAAGAAATAGAAAATATAAAGCAAGAGATTGAAGATGAGATTACTCCGGGTTCATATTTTTATGATGTACAGAAAATAGAAGAATTGAAAAATAAACTTATTAAAATCAAAAATGAATATGATAAAATAAAAAGTGAATATGAACGAATTAAAGAAATACCAACCAAGAAAGATTTAGAAAAAGAATTAAAAGATTTAAATTTACAATTAACATTGACAGAAGAAGGAATAAGAGATATAGATGAAGAGATAAAAGAAGAACAAAGTCAATTTATTGAAGCTTATTATATTCCTAAAGAAATAATGCAACCAATAGATAGATTGAAGGAAAAACAAGAACTAGAGAAACAAAAACAAGTTATAAAAGAGCAAATAGATGAAAGAAAACAATTAACTAATATAATTGATGAAATTGATAAGACTGAAGGGGAAATTACCAAAATAAAAGAGGAAATTACTGAATTAAAAAAAGAAAAAAAAGAATTAGAAAAAGAACAAGATGAGATTTTTGCAGGAGCTTATTTTATACCAGAAGAAAAGTTAGAGGAATTACAAAATAAAGAAAAAGAATTAAATGATAAAGAAACAGAATTGAGAAATAAAAAATATAGCTTAAAAGAGTTAGAAAAAAAATTCAATTTAAAATCTTCTAAGTTTGTAAAGGGGAAAAAGGATGAATCAGTAAAAGGAGATGAGCCAGCAAAGAAAGATGAGCCAACAAAGAAAGACGAACCAATAAAGAAGGATGAACCAACAAAGAAAGACGAGCCAACAAAGAAAGATGAACCAATAAAGAAGGATGAGCCAACAAAGAAAGATGAGCCAATAAAGAAGGATGAGCCAACAAAGAAAGATGAACCAATAAAGAAGGATGAGCCAACAAAGAAAGATGAGCCAATAAAGAAGGATGAGCCAACAAAGAAAGATGAACCAATAAAGAAGGATGAACCAACAAAGAAAGATGAGCCAACAAAGAAGGATGAGCCAACAAAGAAAGATAAACCAACAAAGAAAGACGAATTACCCCAATATAGTATACATATTGGACGTGAAGGAACAATAGTGTATGAAGGTAAAACATATGAAATATCAAAAAAAGATATAAGAAAAGGTATGGAAATAAATTCTTACGATGATAAAAAATTAAAAAAATACTTAGAAAAAGAAATAGGAGAATTTTCAGCTAATTCTAGAAAAAGTCTTAGAAATTGGATACAAGAAGGATTTTTGGATATGACTGTAGTACATGCCATTTTTTCAAGTGATATGAAACAAAAACAAAAAGAGGAAATGTTTAAAAGACATATAGATAAAATTAAAATGTCGAAAGAGGGCAAAAAGTTTGATGGCATAGATATTACATATGATTTAGGAAGCTTATCTGAGGTTAGTTTTTGGGATAGAGTATTTAGAAGAGAAATAAATTTAGACCAAAAGTTACAGATGTGCAAAAATGCAGTAAATGCAAAAAGGTGGGAACTTGGAGATATAAAGGGAGAATATACTCCATTAAAAGCAAAAGCAGAAAGATTTTTTTGTAAAATATTTGGTAGAGAAAAAATAGCATTACCAGCCAAACTTTATGACAAAGTAGATGCGGAAATCATAGCTACAGAATATAATGCAATGGCATATGATGAAAATAACAATAAACTAACAAAAAACAAAGTACGAGAGGCGTTTAAAGAAAGGTTAAAACAAAATAGGGAATTATGCGAAATCAGTGAGAACAAATCATCGGATGAACAACAAAAAGGAGCAGAAAAAAACCAGAACAAATCATCGGATGAACAACAAAAAGGAGCAGAAAAGAACCAGAACAAATCATCGGATGAACAGCAAAAAGGTGCAGAAAAGAACCAGAACAAATTGTCATATGTACAATTAAGAGGTATAAGAGATTTAGTAAAAGAGCATACTGACCCGATTCTGGAACAAGAAGAAGCCGAAAGTGATGATGAAAGAGGAAGATAAAATGGAGGTAGATAAGTCTAGAAGAAATTCTAGACTTTTATTGGCTAATGAAAACCCGCGTTTTACGTGGGGTTCTAAAAGCTTCTAGCTATGAGTAAAATAAATCTCCTCCTTTGATATAATATAGATGGTTTGGTCAACCGCAAAAATAAAAATCAAGATAGTGTAAAGTAATCTATGAAAAAATGAAATATGGGAATAATTTCCATAAA
>CAOKVW010000032.1 GCA_948472955.1 uncultured Clostridium sp.
TTTATAGAGATAATTTTATGCATTTAGGGTATCATAATCAAAAATTATTGACAGTGCTTTGCAAATTTGATAAGAAAAGACTCTATTCTCTTGAATAAAGTCTCTTTTATCTATATTAATAATTTTCTGCTTTTATTTCAAAATATGCTTTTGGATGTGCACATACTGGACAAATTTCTGGTGCTTGTTTTCCAATTACAATATGTCCGCAGTTTCTACATTTCCAAATTTTATCTCCATCACGGCTAAATACTAATCCGTCTTCTACATTTTCTAATAATTTCTTATATCTTTCTTCGTGTTCTTTTTCTATTTTTGCAACTTCTGCAAAAAGATAAGCAATCTGGTCAAATCCTTCTTCTTTTGCTTCTTTTGCCATTCTATCATACATGTCTGTCCATTCGTAGTTTTCTCCTTCTGCTGCTGCTTTTAAATTTTCTGCTGTTGCTTTTATATCTCCACCTTGTAACAATTTAAACCAAATTTTTGCATGTGCCATTTCATTGTCTGCTGTTTCTTGGAATATTGCTGCTATTTGCTCATATCCTTCTTTTTTGGCTTTGCTTGCAAAGTATGTGTATTTGTTTCTTGCTTGTGATTCTCCTGCAAATGCCTCCATTAAATTTTGTTCTGTTTTACTTCCTTTTAATTCCATTTTCATTTCCTCCTCATTTTTTTATTTTTTAACGAATAGCTTTCGTTTGCTAATGTTTTCTTGCTTATTTTATAAAATTAATTGGTAAATGTCAAGTTTATTTTTTTAGATATTATGAATTCAATTTCCAATTACATCCAATATTTCATATGGTGTATTTGCTAAAAATGTTGCTTGAGCCTCTTCTAATTTTTGCTTATTATCTATTCCATATAATACCCCTATTGTATCCATATTATTTGATATACCAGCTTTAATATCAGAAACTCTATCGCCAATCATTATAGCATTATATACATTAAAATTTTCTATACTATCAATAGCATATTTCATAATCTCTTTTTTGGTTACCCTACTACCATTACTTGTTGCACCTATAATTTCATCAAAATAGGTATCTAATTTTAAATATCTTAGAATCTTTTTAGCTGTATCTTCTAATTTTGCAGTAACTATATACATCTTTTTTCCATTAGCTTTCAAGGTACTTAGCATTTCTGTAATTCCATCATATATTTGATTACATTCAATCGTATTTTCACTTTGGTATTTTCGATATAACTGTATAGCCTTTTCTATTTGCTCATCATTAAGATTATATTTACTAAAAGTCTTTCTTAACGGAGGTCCGCAAAAAATTTTTCCTAAATTATTATTTTCAGATTCATCAATCCCAAAGTATTTTAAAGCATATAAAGCTGATTCTCTTGTTCCATTTATTGTATTCACTATAGTACCGTCAAAATCAAAAAATATAATATTATATTGTTTCATTTATTTCTACTCACTTTCAAACTATATGTGTAATACATATTGATTATTTGGAAACAACCAATAGTACTATCACAAATTAAAATTTTCTTTTATCATTTCAACTAGTAAATTTAATTCTTTAAATCTATTAGCATTCAAATAAATTCCGAATTCTACTTTTCCTAATCCAATATCATTCTTAACTTCCGTTAAATTAAAATTTTCCCATTCCCAATCATATAAATACTCTGCTGTCACTACACCAATAACCATTCCTTCTTTTACTAAACGAACGATTGACCTATAATTGCTAAGTTTTAATTCTAAATCCAAATTTTGTGCTAACTCTTTCATTCTTTTGGTTGTTTGTTCATATTCTCTTGGGATATAAATTAATTTTCCTTTTAGATTATCTCCTGTTAATGTCTTATTTATCATCTCTGATTGTTTATTTACAATAAAAGTTTCATGCATATCTCCTAATTTAATAAATTTAAGCCCCTTCGGTACTTCTGTATTATATTTTTTGGCAAATACAATATCTATTTCTTTGCTTTTTAGTTTTTTTAATAATTCATTCATCTCTTCACAGATTAAATTCAAATTAACATCTGGATATTTTAAAGTATATTGATTGATGGCTTGCCCAAAAATCAAGCCACCCATATGATTATGTGTTCCAATATTAATGGTTCTGTCTTTTCCAACCTGTCCATCTATTTGATTAAGTTCTTCTATAGGATTTTTTAATTTTTCATATAACTTTTTCCCTTGTTCTGTCAAAACAACACCTTTACTTTTTCTTTCAAACAAAATCATAGATAATTGATTTTCTAGATTTTTAATGTGTTTCGTAATTGCTGGTTGAGAAATATTAAATTTATCACTTGCTTTTGTTATGTTCCCCTCTGTTGCTACTGCAACAAAAATTCTATACAATTCAAAATCTATCACTTATATCCCTCCCCTACTTTTATATCACAAAAGCATGAAATATTCAACATATCCCATGCTCTCGTAATAGTTAATCCATAAAGCTTAATAATTGATGAAAAGCTTTTTGGATTTGCCTTTCATCGCATTCATTTAAATCAAAATGAATGGATTCATTTTTACACCCAGACAAGTGTAAAACTAAATTGGATGACAAGAATAGGCTAAATACACCCTCTTGACATGCTTTCTCTTTAAAGTACTCACATTTATTGATGCAAAATTTAGAATATTTCGCACCTTTATTAGAATCCTTTACTTGTATCCAATTGTCACCTCTAAAATAGGAAGACATTGGAATACCATGACTTTTACCAACAAATCCACTTGTCCATTTCGACTTTGAATCACTTGATATTTCCTCAAGAAAATCATAAAATTTTTCCATCGGAATAAAAAATTTCTTCCATAAAGCAGAAGCCTCTTCTCCTTGTACTTTTCCGCTATACCCCAAATATTCTGGGAATCTATTGAGGTCTAGTAACTTGACATTTACTTGCAATTCATCAATAGCAAGTAAAACTAATTTTTCTACCTCAGCTTCATTCAAAGATGTTACAACAACATTGTATCTCAGTGAGATTCCTCTTTCTTTCAATGCATGTGTTATGTTTATAACATTTTTTGAAAGAAATTTTGGAAAGTGAACTCCATTCAAGTATTCCGACATACTGTCAACACTAAAGACCACATCTAGTCTTTCTGTATATTGCGAAAGAACATCAATGTATTTTAAAATTCTATATCCGTTCGTATTTATCCGTATTTTAGTATCACTAAAATTCATAATAAACACTATCAGTTCACTAAAATACTCTACAGATGTTGGCTCACCCCCAGTAAGCCTAAAATTTCTAATACCTACTTTATATGCAACACCAATAATTTCTTTTATCTTTGCATAAGGAATCGTTTCTTTCTTTTTGGAAATACTTTCTCCTCCTTCTTTGCAATAAAAACATTGATAATTGCATTCCGTCGTTAGCGCAATTGCTAAATATGTGTTTTTCCGTTTTTCCATTTTCATTACCTCCTAATACGAGCGTCTGTTCAAATAATAGTTACCTAATATTAGAGTAACATATTGAAACAATTTCGAGAAATAGATATTTGTACAAACGGTATAACTTATTGGAATATCATTTAGGATGATTCTATTGATTTTTTAATTTGCTGTCAAAACTTGAAACTTTGCATGGTAATATATTTTTTATACTTTTAATTTTCTTCATCTATATTAATAATACCAATTCTTTTATTAAAGATTTTAAAATTATTTGTATTTTAATTCATTTTGTTTGCACCAATTAATCGCTATTTCTTTATATTTTTGTTCTTTAAAATCAACCATTATTTGATTATTGTAACCATATTTTTCTCCTTTATTTTTTCATATATTTTGTATTTCTTCCACTTCCAATTATTTGTACTAATCCTTCTTTTACCATTGTTCCGAGTACTGCCTCAACTGTTGTTGCACTTACATCTGGTAGTATCTTGCAAATTTCAGTTTTTGATATAGGTGTTAGATTGTTTAGTACTGTCTGTTGAATTCTTGCTTTCTTTGTGATTTTATTGCTATTTACAACACTAAATCTTTTATCTAATTCTTTATAACACATATATAAAGTAGATAAAAAATTTTCTATAAAAGGAATATAACTATGTTCATTTTCTAACCAATTAATAGAAGATAATCTTAGTGCTTCATAATAATTTCCTTTACTATTATTTATTTGTTCTTCAAACGAAACATATTTACCAACATCAAATCCATTTTTATATAATAATAACAATGTTAATAGTCTTGACATTCTTCCATTACCATCTCTAAATGGATGTATACAAAGAAAATCAAGAATAAAACATGGAATTAGTAATAATTGATTAATATTAGAATTATTACTTGCATCATGATATGCAAGTATAAGTTGTTCCATTGCCTCTGGTGTTTCTTTTGCTGATAATGGTTTAAATCTCATTTTCCTGTTTCCGTCTTTATCTTCTTCTACAATATAGTTTTCGTTTATTTTATATTTTCCTGCATCTTCAGTTCCTGTATATGACATCATTATTTCATGTAATCTTAAAATTGTATTTTCACTTAATTCAATATCTTCATAATGTAGATGTATTTCATTTAAGCTATCACGATAACCTGCAATTTCATTTTCATTATGATTTAATGGCTTACTGTTTTGATTTACTATTTCTTCTATACGTTCATCACTAGTTACAATTCCTTCTATAGCATTTGAACTTTTAACTGATTGTACTACTGCTATTTTTTCTAATTCTGTAAATATTCTTTCATATTCATCTTTTCTTATCTTAGCTCCTGTTTTTAATGAATATATAGTTCCTGTTATATTTATCAAATTGGCTGGTAGTAAGCCATTATCAAGAAAAGAATAATTAAATTTTTTCATTTTATTTCCTTCTTTCTGCATATACTCTATATCTTTATATGCATATATTTTATCATTTTATATGCACAAAGTCAATAAAATTCTGCATATTATTTACACAAAAAAATAGTATGTGCATTGTTTACGGTACACATACTCAAAACAAATGACATCTTCCGAATTCAAGACAATTTGTTTATTATATTTATATTAATAACATCTTTTTTATTTTTGTCAAATATGGTTTTGAAAAAATGTTCTTACAGAACGTTAAATCCCATAAGAACACCCAGACTGGTACCGATGGTGGGACTCGAACCCACATGGTTTCCCGCTGGATTTTGAATCCAGTGCGTCTACCAATTCCGCCACATCGGCATATGTACTAATACATATTAGCACATATTTTTTTGATTGTCTAGATTTTTTTCAAAATTCTTATTGTAAATTTCTCCATTTAAGAAACTTTTATCAATTGACCGGGATAAATCAAATTTGGATTCGTAATCCCATTCAAGTTCACCAAATATTGAACCGTTACACCATATCTTCTAGCAATTCCTGACAAAGTATCTCCTCTTTGCACCGTATAATAATTATTTTGTATCACTGGATTCAGCGTAGTATTTGTACTTTCTGTAATTCTTAATTTTTCGCCTGGATAAATTAAATTTGGATTTTGTATATCATTTATTTCTACTATATGGCTAACGGTAACACCATAAGCATTTGCAATTTGTGACAAAGTATTTCCTCGTTGTACCGTATAAGTAATGCTTCCTGTTCCCCTTGTTTCAGAACCATGTACTGTTGAGTTGGTTGTCACTCTTAAGGTTTCTCCAGGAAAAATCAAATTTGGATTGGCTAAATGATTAATTGCTACTAATTCCTGTACCGTTGTTCCATATCGGCTAGCAATTTCAGATAAGGTATCACCTGGCTGTACGATATAAGAGTTAGTTTCTGTGTTAATGCTATCATTTGGATTAGCTGTATTAGGAATCTCACTTGTATCAGATAAAAATATATTTTCGGTATATAAATCTCTATCCACATTTCCACTAATTCCTGGTACCTTTCCTCTATCTGTATATTGAACTCCTATCCATCTTTCCCAACTTGTTTCCACCTCTGCTAAATTATTGTAATCTCCATAATAAGCAAGCCACAATTCATAATTATCAGCAATGCTTCTATTGAATCGGTCTCTAGCATTAGATAAATCACTATATACGATTACTTCTTTATTCGTTAATCGTTTAACACTTTCTAGAAAAACTTGAGCTATGTTATTTGACTCCTCTATGCCCACTCCACCAAAAACCTCATAATCCATAACTAACTTACAGTCCGGCTGTTTGCCAGCTATCACAGAAGCAAAAAATTGAGCTTGTTGCTGTGCTTCTCCGTGTATTGGTTGCTGTTAAAAAATGATAAAATCCTACTTTTAAGCCATTGGCTTTCGCATTTTCGTAATTAATATCAAAATAGGGGTCTTTAATACTACTCCCTTGACTTGCTTTGATATATACCACTTCAATTCCGCTAGCACGTACTTGCCCGTAATCTATGTATCCTTGCCAATCACTTACATCCACACCTTGATATTGTGGATTCGAGCTTGGTGTGATGGCATATGTCATATTAATATTGGCAAAAAATATAAATGCTAAAAGGATAAAACATACCAATATTGACTTTCCTTTTTTCACCATAAAAAAACCTCCCTTGCCTATCATTAACTCATTATATGCAAAAGAGGTTTTTTCGTTCTTTTCTATCCTTCATACTCAAAAACGGTAATAGTTTTTATTTTAATATTTGAAAAATCTTCATCTTGACCCTCAAAATCAACCATTTTAAAAGAATTCTTTTCCTTTAATTCCATATTTAGCTTAGATACATCTACTAAAATTTTAGTAGACAAATCTTGCCCAATTGGCAAAGTTCTATTTTGGTTATCATAAAAAATGCAATTGGTAAAACTTATGGCATTTGTGCCCTGTTTTAAATTAATTTTGTAAAAATTAATCTTAGCTTCTTTTTGTTGGACTATCTCTTTCATTTCTGCCTCTGGATTGATATCAAATACATTAATTTGTTTGTCATCTAATAAATTATCTTGTATTGCTTTATATACTGGTAAAGCTTCCGAAATAACTACTTTTTCTAATGCTGTTTTTACATTTTCTATCTGTTTTTTTAAGGTCAGTTTATAGCCTATTTGCTCTGTATTTTTATTAATATCTAAAATCGCAAATTTATCTTTTGCCAGTTCTCTATGCTTTTGATTATTGATTTTAGATACTTTAGATGAATCTTGTATCATTCCTCCAAAAATATCAAATTCATCATTTTCCATTAAAGTTTTTTCCTGTATCGCTTGTTTTTTCAAACTATTTAAACTAGCTGTTATTTCTTTTGGCAATACCTCATTCTTTTTCACTTTATTCATGATTTCTATCAGTTCTGTAGAGGTTATATAGATACTATCTGTTTCTTGTTTTGATAAAACCTTTCTTTGTATTTTATCCATTGTTTTTCCAAATTTTTCAATATCTTCTTCATAATCAAAAAATCTAGTAATTCTCTTGATAATATTAACTTCCTCTTCTTCTCCTTCTGGTAAAGTTGCCATTTCATCTTTATTACTGTATTTCCAAAACTCAAATATACTTTTCTTGTGGCTATCTATTTCTTCAATAAATAAAGTTGCATTTTTAATTTTCTTCGCCATATTTTTTCTTTTTAGTTTGAGGCTATTGATGTCCATCATAATGTTTTTTAACTTATTTTCTAGCTTTTCAAATTCTCGATATAAATCCACTAATTCTTCAATGGTATAATTTTCTTTATTCGTAATCTCTTCCTTATCGTTGGATTCGATTGGTTGCTGGTTTTTTCTCTTTCTCTTGGTAGTTTTTTCTTCTTCCTGTATTTTCTCTTTTATTTCTCCCTTATTTTTCTTTTTACTATATTTAAAGTAATATTTGAATTTCCCAAAAAATGACTTTTTACATTCCAAAAAAGTAGAAATCTGTTTTTCTTTGGCAAGATATTCTATTTCTTGTGCTGCTATTTCTGCTTTTAAATTTTCTAACTTTCTTTCATTGGTTCGGATTAATCGATTCGCTTTCTGACATCTACTTTCTCCTAATTGATATTCCTTATTAATCCATTCGACAATATTTTCATAGTCTATTTTTCTTTTTTCAATCAAAAATTTAATTTCTCCAGCTTTGCCAATATCGGTTTTAAAGGTGAAATAGTGTGGTAATTCTGTTTGCAGAATAAACATTGCCTTAATTAGTTTATAAAATTGATTTGCTTCTTCTTTACTCTCTAATTTGATTTTGTAAGGACTTTTTATTCTTTCATATACTTCTGTTTCTCCTACAATTTGTATACTTAAATTATCGTTTTTGTCATATACTTCATAGATTAAAGGCCAGTCTTTTGTAAAAAGCCATAAATAATTCTCAATGTCTTCAAATTCTGATTTTTTTAAATATTCTTTCCCATATCCAACATTTCTAATAGGAACAAAAATTTTTCCAGTTCTTCTTCTTTCTAATTGTTTTTTTAGTAAATAGAAAAAAGTGGAATAATCAGAATCTTCTGTTGGTACTAGCATAAAATATTTATCTGTGTTTTCTGAATAATAAATTTGCCATAGATAGTTTCCTTCAAATTTTACTTTGAAAGGAATTTTTTTATTCAAGTTTTCCTGCTCTTTTTCTACTTTTTCAATGTCCTCTATTTGTATTTGCTTTAACATATTGAGAAAAGTAGTGTGTTTGATAATATTTTCTTCTTTTTTACTATCTAAATAATCTGCCAATGGGCTGGCTTTCTTATATTTTTCTTCTATTTCATCTAAACGGTTGGTGGGTGACAATAATATTTGAATATCTTTAATCGGAATATAGCGATATTGTCTATATTGCTTTTCATCATAAAATTTAGGAATTCTAAATTCTAAGGGTTCAAATTTTTTGATAGCAGCTGGTATCTTTTCTAAATTTAATCCTAAATACTCTAATTTTTCTTCTATGCTTTCCGCTTTTTCTATTTTCTTAGGCAAGCTACTCTCTCCCTTCATTGTATGATTTCATAAAAATTCTTAAATTCGTAACCGTTTTCTCTGAACCAATTGATAATTTGTGATAATGCCTCTGCTGTTGCCTTTTTGGTTTCCGCATCATGCATTAAAAGTACCACGCTATTTTTATTTTCTACCGTTTCTTGCATTCTTGCCATTTCAAATTCTACGGTTGGCTCAGTTGTCTCCGCATCTCCTGTAAGGGCATTCCAGTCAATATGTAATATGTCGTTTTGTGCTAATAATTCCTTTGCTTGATTTTTAATATCTACATATTTTCCTCCTGGCAATCCGCCTGGAAATCGAAATAAATGGGAATTGTATTCTGGCACACCAATTGCATTTTTTACCGCATCATTGCATTGATTAAATTCATCTAATACGGCTTGTGGTGAAGAATAAATCGCAGAATAAGTGTGGGAATATCCATGATTTGCGATATAATGTCCTTCTTGATATGCTCTTTTTACCATTTCTGGCATGGCATTTACTCTAGTACCTAATACAAAAAATGTGGCTTTGACTTTTTCTTGTTTTAAGGTATCTAAAATAGCTGGTGTTACCGGAGATGGGCCATCATCAAACGTTAAGAAAACTCTTTTGGTTTCTGAATGATAGATATGTTCCATATTATCTTTTCCGTGCTTGTGTTAGTTTTGGCATTTTTTCTTGTTTTCTTCGTTCTATTTCTGCTTTTCTTTCTTCTTCCTGTTTTTGTAAAACCATTAATTGTGTTTTATATTGCTCAAAAATTTTAGATTGCTGGATGATAATCATAGAGTTTTTTGCTATCATGATTAAACCAATTAAGATAAAAATTAATAAAATTACTATGATTGTTGTTACTATTTCTTTTGTACTTATTTGTGTATCTGTGGTTTGCATGTAAATGTTATGATTATCAATTTCATCTATTACCATTTCTGCTCCATTTCTTTTTATTTGATTTTTCTATATTATACACCATATTTCGATTTTTTAGTAGCATTTTTGCAAAAAAAAATGAAAAAATGAGACGGTTTCAACCTGTCCCTCTTGTCTCATTTTTTCATCATATTTTTTAAAAATTCAATTTCTTCTTCTGCGTTTAATCTCATGAAAATAGGTTCTCCCTTTTCAATCACTTTCGTATTTTGAATTTTGTTATATTCTTTTAAATTTTCCCAATTTTTCATAGTATCTTCTTGGATACCAATTTGTCGAAAAATGTTATTAGCAGTTTCTTTCATAAATGGTTGAATTAAAATAGCAATCTTTCTCAAATTTTCAATTAAATGATACATACAAGAAGCCAATTTTTCTGTTTGTTCTTCTTTGGCTAAAGCCCATGGCATGGTTTCATCAATGTATTTGTTGGTTCTAGCTACTAGATTCCAAATTTCTTGAATACTATTAGCAATTTCGTATTGGTCCCATTTCTCCTCAAATTTCTCAATTTGTGCTAATGTATATTCTTCTAGTTCTTTGTCAACCTTATTTGGTGTTCCGTTATAGTTAGGAACATTTCCTTCGAAATATTTGTTGACCATCGATACTGTTCTATTTAAGAGATTACTTAAGTCATTGCATAAGTCAAAGTTATATCTTTCGACAAAAGCTTCTGGCGAAAAGATACCATCTTGTGAAACTGGCATTTCTCTTAATAGGAAATATCGAACACTATCTAATCCATATCGTTCGATTAAGGTTTCTGGATAGATAACATTTCCTTTTGATTTTGACATTTTTCCATCTTTCATCATAATCCAGTTATGAACTAAAATGGTTTTTGGTAATGGCAGGTCTAATGCCATTAGGAAGATTGGCCAATAAATTAAATGGAATCTTGCAATGTCTTTTCCTACAATTTGTAAGTCAGCTGGCCAATATTTTTGGAATAAAGTATCATCTTCTGATAAATATCCCAATGCTGTAATATAGTTTGTTAAAGCATCTAACCATACATAAATAACATGTTTTGGGTCTTTTGGCACTTTAATTCCCCAATCAAATGATGTTCTGGTAACACATAAATCTTCTAATCCTGGTTTGATAAAGTTATTAATAACTTCATTTTTTCTGTATTCTGGTCTAATAAAATCTGGATGCTCCTCATAATATTTTAATAATCTATCCACATATTTTTTCATATTGAAAAAGTAAGATTCTTCTTTCATTAATTGTACTTCTCTACCACAGTCTGGGCATTTTCCATCTACTAGTTGGGTTTCCGTAAAAAAGGTCTCACAAGGCACACAGTACCAACCTTCGTATTCTCCTTTGTAGATATCTCCTTGCTCCATAAATCGGTCAAATATCTTTTGTACGATTTTTTCATGTCTTTCTTCTGTGGTTTGGATATAATCATCGTATTCAATTCCCATTTTTGCCCACAGTTCTTTTGCCATTTTTGCCATTCCGTCTACGTACTCTTTTGGTGTCTGATTGGCTTCTTTGGCTTTTTGCTCAATTTTTTGTCCATGTTCATCCGTTCCTGTTAGCATATAAACGTCTTCCCCTTTTAGCTTGTGGTATTGCTTGATACTGTCTGCTAATACTGTGGTATAGGCTGTTCCTATATGAAATCTTCCACTTGGATAATAAATAGGTGTTGTTACATAAAATTTATTTTTCACTTGTTTGTCCTCCCTGATTTTCTATTTCTTGTTTTATAATTTGATTGATTTCGTCCAATCTCTTTTCTTCTAATTCTTCTATCATTTGTATGAAAGGTTTTAAATTTCCTGTTGTAGCATACAAATCCAAATGATTGTAATATTCTAGTCTGTCTTCTACTCTAATAATGATTGGTAAGAATCCCTTTGCCATTAATTGATAATTCATAATTAGCCTTGCGGTTCGTCCGTTTCCGTCTGGAAATGGATGTATTTTTACGAATTCAGCATGTGTCCAAGCTGATAATTCAATGGCTTCCATGATTTCTTCTTTTTTCCTTAAGTCATCATAAAAAAATGTTGTTATCATCACATCTGTGTGACGATAGATGCCTCCTTGTAAGATATTTTCTGTTAAGATTTGATGAATGTCTTTAATTTTTTCTTCTGTTAGTTTTTCTTTTTTCTCTATGCATTTCTTACTATATTCATATGCTTTACTATGATTGGCTATTTCATAAATTTCCCTTAATTCTTTTCCACCAATGCTTATTTTGTCTTCTATGACAGCTTTTGTCTCGATTAACGATAACGTGTTTCCTTCGATTGTGGTAGAATGATAGGTAAAGTCTATATCAAATGCTTTTTCTATTTTTTCCTGTATTTCTTTGCTAAGTTTGCTTTTATTGTTTTGATAAAATTCTCGTTTTTCTAATAAAGTTGATTTTTCCATTTTTAGTTTCATTCCTCTCTTAAGGCACAAATCTGCTTGGAATTGTATCCTTATTAGCTTTTCCTTTTTATAGAAATATATTACCACAAGAATGCAAAAATAGCAACAAAATAGTTGCTACTTATTTTTAATTATTCATATTAAAAGTTTATATATTTTTTATGAGTAACAAATCGGGGGGACTAGCAAGATTACAGTCTGTTATGTAATTACAGACTGTTCGTAGCTGGGAGTTACGAATAAAAAATACTATAAACTTTTTTATAAAAATCAATGGAGCATTTTATTCATCTTTTGCCGTATTCATATGAAACAACTTAAACAATTCCACAATCACAATAGGAGCCAAAATCAAGGCTACTAATTCTATGATATTCTGTGTTGGAAGCACTGGAATACTAAAAATAGTTCTCAAAGCAGGTATCGCAAGAATCACAAGCATCAAAGCTGCGGATGCAACAATCGCCCCAATCAATTTCATATTATTCAACACTTTTGTTTGAAACAGTGATTTTTTATTATCTCTTACATTAAATACATGAGCTAACTCTGATAAGGCAAGAGTTACAAATGCCATCGTTTGACCTACTTCTATTTTAGACTCGTCCAAAGTCAATCCGTCAATTGGCGTTGTCGTTGTAGCTAAGCCAATCATAAAGGCAGCTAATGTTAGAAATCCAATCATTGCTCCTTGATAAACCACACGCCAAGTCATTCCTTTGGTAAATACGCCTTTTCCTGGTTTGGCTGGTTTTCGTTTCATAATATCGCTATTGGCTGGGTCAAAAGCTAAAGCTAAAGCGGGAAGCGAATCGGTTACTAGGTTAATCCATAAAATGTGGATTGGTAATAAAATTTCTAAACGGGAAATGTCTGTAATACCAAACCAATTAGCAAATAGTGGTGTACACAAGGTTGCTAAAAATAATACTACGATTTCTCCAACATTGCTAGATAATAAGAATTGGATTACTTTTAGAATATTATCGTAAATTCTTCTTCCTTCTTCTACGGCTGAAACAATGGTTGCAAAGTTGTCATCTGTTAAAATGACATCTGCTGCTTCTTTTGCGACATCGGTTCCTACCCTTCCCATCGCACAACCAATATCTGATGTCTTTAAGGCTGGGCTGTCATTGACTCCGTCACCAGTCATAGCAACGATTTCTCCATTTTTTTGCCATGCTTTTACAATCCTTACTTTATGTTCTGGTGATACTCTAGCATAAACAGAGAATTGTCTTACTTTCTTTTCTAGCTCTTCATCTGACATTTTTTCAAGTTCTATTCCTGTAATAGCTTCTTCTTCTTTTTCTAAAATACCTAATTTTTTCGCAATCGCTGTTGCTGTTATTTTGTGGTCTCCCGTAATCATTACGGTTTTGATACCTGCTGTTTTACATTTTTCCACTGCTACTTTAGCTTCTTCTCTTGGTGGGTCAATCATTCCTACCATACCAATGAATGTTAAATCCTTTTCCATGTTCTCCATTTCTTCATCTGTTGGCTTATGGTCAATTTCTTTATAGGCACAAGCTAGCACTCTTAAGGCTTCTTTGGCCATTCCTTCATTATGCTCTCGAATGGTAACAGCATAATCGTCCAAGTCTTGCTTGATTTCTCCCTTTAATAAATAAGAATGACATCTTTTTAATAATTCGTCTACTCCACCTTTGGTATAAACGATATATTTTCCATTTTGTTCATTAACCGTTGTCATTAATTTTCTATCTGAATCAAATGGAATCTCGTTTAAACGAGGAATTCTGTCATAAATACTAGGGTCAAAATCTAATTGGAATGCCATGTCTACTAATGCCGTTTCGGTTGGGTCTCCTGTTAAGGTGCCATCTTTTGCTATTTTGGTATCATTACATAACATATTGGCATACACTAATTTTTTGATATCTTCATTGATGTCTTTTATTTCTTCCAAGTCGTTTGTTTGATTATTGATAAATATTTTTTCTACTGTCATTTTGTTTTGGGTTAGCGTTCCTGTTTTATCGGAACAAATTACAGTAGCACTTCCTAGTGTTTCAACAGCTGGCAATCTTTTTACAATGACATTTTTCTTGACCATCTTTTGCACACCAATCGCCAAAACAATCGTAGATACGGCAACTAATCCTTCTGGAATGGCTGCCACAGCAAGACTGACTGCTGTCATAAACATATGGATTGGTTCTTTTCCTTGTATTAATCCTATGATAAAAATAAATACACAGATGGCTAATGCCGCAATTCCTAAGGTTTTTCCTAACTTGTTTAGTTTTTGTTGTAATGGTGTTTCTTGTTTTTCGGTATTGTTTATCATTCCTGCAATTTTTCCCACTTCAGTTGTCATTCCAGTTTCTACTACGATTCCTTTTCCTCTACCATAAGTTACTAAGCTAGAAGAAAATAACATGTTTACTCTGTCACCAATTCCAATTTCTTCTCCGTCAATTTTTTCAACACTTTTTTCGACTGGTACCGATTCTCCTGTTAAAGAAGCTTCTTGTGATTTTAGATTCACTGCTTCGATCATTCTTAAGTCAGCTGGGATATAATCTCCTGTATCTAGTACGACAATATCTCCTGGTACGAGTTCTTTGGCAGGAATTACGATAATTTCTCCATTTCTGATTACTTTAGAGGCATGGTCAGTTAATTTTTGTAATGCCTCTAATGATTTTTCTGCTTTAGATTCTTGGCTGACTCCAATGATAGCATTTACTACTACTACAATTAAAATAATGATAGTGTCTGTAATTCCTTCTCCTTCTGCAATTCCAACAGCACCTGATACAATAGCTGCTATGATTAAGACAATAATAGAAAAGTCTTTGAATTGGTCAGCAAATCTTTGTAATAAAGTTTTCTTTTTGGCTGCTTTTAATTGATTGAATCCATATTTTTCTTGCCTTTTTTCGACTTCTTCTTTGCTTAATCCTTTTTCTTGATTGGTTTGTAGTTCTGCTTCTACTTCTTTGATTTCTTGGTTGAACCATTTGTTCTTTTCCAACTTGAACCATCTCCTTTTTATTATCTTTTACATTTTTATAAAATAGCATTCATAACAAAAGACTTTTAAAAGGAAATCTTCGTATTCCTTTTAAAAGTCTCGCTTACTATATGTAATAGCTTACTAACCAGATATATCTACTATATCGCGACTGTTGATTAGTAATATAAAGCTACTCCCTTTTAAATCTTTTATTCATCAATTCCAAAAATACAATGATTGTATAAAAACTTTTCTATTTCTTCACTTTGGTTAGTATCATAATATTGTGTTAATAATTGACTAAATTCTTTTAAATGTTTGTCTTGTACCATTAAAATACCTTTTCCATTTTGAATTAAAATTTTATTAGCACTTATCAAACTCGTTCGTTTATTTCCATCCCAAAACAATTGATTTCTCATACCATAAAGCATATATTTAATAGCTCTGGTTGTAACATTTTCTATTGCTAGAATCTCATTTAGTTTTGTTTTTACCTCGTCTTCTTTTGGTATATCTGGTACATATTCTGTTCCTGATATTAATACTTTTCCTGTTCGTAAGCTACCCCATTGCAAAGATTCATTTCTTGCTACGAATTCATTTATTTTGCATATATATTCTAAACTAAATTCCTCTTCTATGGTTGCTATCACGTATTTCCAAGCATCTCTTAAATTTAAAATACATTGTATATCCTCTAATTTTAAGTTTGGTACATTGACTCCATTTAAAATGGTTTCTGTTTCAGGAAATGTGACATTACATCCTTCTATTCTAGCATTGCTGTATATGTTGTTTACTAACATTTTTTTAGCTAAAAATATATTTTCTTGCTGTGTTAATTGATATTTGTCTTGCATTTTTTCACCTGACTTTCAACTTCTTTTGGAAGTTTTGGTGACCCCTACGGGAATCGAACCCATGATTCCACCTTGAGAGGGTGGCGTCTTAACCGCTTGACCAAGGGGCCTTGTCAATACTTATTAGTTATATCATTTTTTTTCGGTTTCGTCAACTACTAAAAAATTTTTTTTACAAAACCTAAATCATAACCACCCATAAAACGGGTGGTTATGATTTATTGTTTCTTTAACTCATACCTATCTAAATCCAAAAAAGATTTATCGTTTAACCAAAATATCAAACACCGAGCCAAGACCACGCGGAACGAACTGTGGCTGTAAGCATTACCGAAGTAGGTGTAGTAGAAATAGAACGCACCCGCATGAGAACCATTGCTGTAATAGCCCCCACGAAGGAAGAACGAATAACTCGTGTTCGGAAAGTAAGAGTAATCGCCAAACCAGCTCGTAATACCGCTACCTCTAGCTGATGTCTCTAGTATAGCATCTCCGTATCCATATCCTGCATTTTTATAAGTTGCATAATTATTTGTATCTGTATCATTAGAAGAATCATATGGATAAACTGTTGCATATTTTGTACTTTTGGTTTTGTATCCCTCTGGGTCTGCTGTTTGATAAGCAAATGATGAACCAGTACTTAAATTTGAATTCCCATTTGAAATATAACCTGCTACATATTCCCAAGCTCCACCACTTAAATCATAAATTCCATAAATATTTCCTGTTGTACTTGCTTGTGCTCCTTTTGTTGTATTAT
>CAOKVW010000033.1 GCA_948472955.1 uncultured Clostridium sp.
TATTATATATTAAGCAAATTTCTAAAGTAGTACCCATTCCTTCTAATTCTTTGCTTTCTTTTGACTTTTCATATACCACCATATTGGCATATTCCATACTACTGGCAACTAGCTGAATAATACTATCTTTATCTTTGCTTATTTGTTCAAAATTGTTTTCAATATAACTCTTAGCTGTTTGTATTGCTAATTCACTTGCAATTTCTCCTCCATTATATCCTCCCATTCCATCTGCTAACATGTATAACTGTACTTTGTCTAATGAATCAGATAGATAATAGTAATCTTGATTCACTTCTCTTATTTTGCCTACGTCTGATTTTGCATATGCCTTTATCATTTTTTCACCTCATTTTCCTGATGTTTTTCTTTCTATCTTTTCTCTGCTTCCTTTATATCATAAGTTCGTTTTTTTTGCAAGTGCATATGAGTCGGTTTGTGTGACAAGAGGGGCGTCCTTTTTTGTTACACAAAATAATTCAAAAAAGGTTATTATGATTTTTTATTTGCAACTCCCAACATCACACAGTCTGTAAATTCTTAACAGACTGTAGTTCGTTGGTCCCCACGAATTGTTGCTTCATAAAAAATATAATAACCTTTGTGAGAAATAAAAGAAATGTAACAAAAAAGGACGCCCCTCTTGTCACACAAAGCTGTTAATCACACATTGACTATTATCAGAAATCTAGGTATAATACTACTATCAATTTTTAGGAGAATAAATCATGGATACAAACTTTTTAGAAAAATTAGAATTTTATAAAATCGTAGAAATGGTAAGCAATTTTTGTATTACCAAGCAAGGAAAAGAGCTTGCTTCTAATCTAATACCTAGCAATAAAAAAACAAAAGTGGAACAACTGTTACAAGAAACACGGTGAAGCTGTCAATTTATCCTACCGCCATACCACTCCTTCCTTTTTTGAAATTGCTGACATTACCATAGCATTAAAAAAATTAGAGAGCCATCATCCTTTATCTGCTAAATCGCTTTTAAATCTGGCCCAAATTTTTCAATTATCACAAGAATTAAAAGATTATTTTAATAAAGATTTTTTAGATAAATCGGATTACCCGATTTTGGCTAATGTGTTTTCACAACTATATGCTAATAAAAGTGTAACCGATAAAATATCACAATGCATTTTGGATGAAGATACCATCGATGACAGAGCCTCCAAAACATTACAATCCCTACGAAAAAAGCAAAAAAAATTAGAACAAGATATTCGAGCAAAACTAAATGACATGCTTCACTCATCTACTTATTCAAAATACATCCAAGAAAATATTGTTACCCTTCGAAATGACAGATTTGTGATTCCTGTAAAAGAGGAATATCGTTCTCAAATAAAAGGGTTTATTCATGATATTTCGAATGCTGGTTCTACTGTTTTTATCGAGCCAATCTCAGTTTTTGAAATGAATAATCAATTAAATGGTTTGAAAAAAGAAGAAACATTAGAAATCGAAAAAATTCTGCAAGAATTAACTGAATTATTTTCTCCTTATCGTGAAGAATTAGAATTAGATGTTACTTTAATTGCTCAATTAGACTTTATTTTTGCCAAAGCAAAATTCTCAAAGTCACTAAAAGCCACTAGACCAATCATTCATGCAAAAAAAGAAATTCATTTAAAAAATGCTAGGCATCCTTTCATTGATAAAGAAAAAGTAGTTCCTATTTCAATCGATTTAGGCGATGATTTTTCTGTATTATTAATTACAGGTCCTAATACAGGTGGTAAAACGGTTACGCTAAAAACCGTCGGTCTTTTAACTTGTATGGCTTGTTGTGGTCTTAATATTCCTTGTGATGAAAATTCTAGCGTTTATGTTTTTGACCAAATTTTTGCTGATATTGGAGATGACCAAAGTATTCTTGATTCTTTGAGTACTTTTTCTTCTCATATGCTAAATATCGTAGAAATTACAAAACAGGCTACTGAAAATTCCTTAATTTTAGTAGATGAATTGGGTTCTGGTACCGACCCTTTAGAAGGAGCTAATCTTGCTATTAGCTTATTAGACTATTTTAGAAAAATGGGAAGCTTGACAATTGCTACCACTCATTATCAAGAATTAAAACAATATGCTTTAGTAACAGATGGTTTTGAAAATGCTTCTGTTGAATTTAATCTTTCCACACTAAGCCCTACTTATAAACTACTAGTTGGTATTCCCGGAAAGAGTAATGCTTTTGCCATTAGTCGAAAATTGGGATTAGATGAAGCTATTGTTGCAAAAGCCCAATCTTTTATGACATCGAATCAAATGGATATCGAAAACTTATTAAAAAATATTTATGATAATAAATCATCCATCGAAAAAGAAAAATTACAAATTTCGCAAGAATTAGAACGTATTTCTACTTTAAGAAAATCTTTAGAAAAAGAAAACAAAGAGTTAAAACAACAAGAACAAGATATCCTTCAGCATGCTAAAATAGAAGCTAGAAATATTTTGATACAAGCAAAAGAAGATGCCAACGACATGATAAAAGAAATGTCTTCTTCTACGAATCGAAAGAATTTGGAAAATGCTAGAAATACATTAAATACAAAGATTAAAGAGATTTCTTTCCCTCCTATGATAAATAATAACCTTCCTTTAACGGATTCAAAAAATGCCTTACAAGCAAAGGATATTAAACCAAATATGGAGGTTTTTGTAACAAGTTTGGGACAAAATGGTATCGTGCTTTCTCATGTTTCTAAATCCAATGAGGTTCAAGTACAAGTGGGAAATTTAAAAATGAATGTGTCTGTTGCCTTCCTAACATTACCCAATAAAATAAATAAAAATACCAGTTCTTCAGCTGTAAATAATACGAGTGTTTCTTCTATTTCAAAAACCAGAATGATAAAATCAGAAATAAATGTGATTGGATTACATGTGGAAGAATCTATTTTTGTCATTGATAAATTTTTAGATGATGCTTCTCTTAGTAAGCTTCAAACCGTTAGAATTGTTCACGGTAAAGGTACTGGAAAATTAAGAAATCGGTATTCATCAATTTTTAAAAGGAAATCCTCATGTTAAATCTTTCCGTTTAGGAACTTTTGGCGAGGGTGAAACTGGTGTTACCGTCGTAGAATTAAAATAATTTTGTGATAAAAAGCCTATTTTTGTACAGTGTATAAAATAGGCTTTTAGGTCTTGTTTTTTTGTTCTATTCCAAAAATCTTATATCCTTGCATTTCTATGATTTTTTCGTCTTTTTCAAATCTTTTGCTATACTCTTCTAATCTTTCTCCATGTCCTGTTATGACGTCCAATATCAAGTCTATTTTGGTTCCATGCTCATATTCTATTTTTGCTACTGTATTTCCAAGTCTTGTTAATTCTTCTTTCATTTCTTTTTGGTTGTTGGCTAACTCTTCTTGCCCTTTGAATAATTTATCTTGATTCTGTAATATTTTATTGATAATTGCATCTGTTTTTTCTTGTCTTTTAAATAATTCTTGTTGCCCTTTATATAATTCCTCTTGTCCTTTAAATAATTCTTCTTGTCCTTTTACTATTTTAATTAACAGTTCATCTCTTTCTTCTTGATTCATATTTCTACCTCCTTTCGTTCTACAATTTTCATGCATTATTTACAGCTAATACCCAAATTATATATCCCCTAAAAACATTTGTCAAGAAAATTTCATCATGTTTTTTCGACAATATCAATGCTACCTTACACATATTTTTCAACTATGACAACCGTTCTCCCACTTCTCGTTGTGCCAGCAAATTCTTGTATTACGAATCTACCTTTTCCCCTGATGGTAATCACATCTTTCAATTTTAATAGTTTTGAAACTTTTGTCTCATTTTGTCCATTGATAAAAACTCTTTCTTGAGCAATAATTTGAGAAGCTTTACTCCTAGAGGTTCTTGCTAAATCAGATACAAAATTATCCAATCTTAAAGAAGGAACTATAATTTTTACTTGTTCCACTTTTATTTCTCTTTGTCTCAATTGTGAAATTTCTTCTATGGTTACACAGCTATTTTCAAATCTTGTTAGTGATGGCAATTGTTGTTTCAAGATATCTGCAAAATCTTCTACTGTAATCGTATCTGCCCCTTGCTGATGAACTATAATATCTCCTACCTTTTCTCTCTTTAACCCTAATTTAACAATGCCTCCTAAATAGTTTCTATGAGAATATTTTCCTTGTTCTTCTTCTGGCAGTTCAATTCTTACTATTTTAAGCATTTTGTGATAATTTTTTTCCAACTTATTTTCATCGTATTTATCTGGAAAAACGATGAGTAGTTTTCTTTCGGCTTCTTCATATCCTCCATATAATTGATAATTTTCAAATTTGATTTTTCGTAAGAAACTTTCTACCAAAGAAATTTGATACATGTCTAAAAAATCGGTATATTCTATTTTTCCTCTCATTTTAGAAAATTCTATCTTGTCCAATATTTGGGATAAGCACATTTTATCCTCTTGCTTTTTATAATCTTTTAATAGTAGTTGTTTGTCCATCTTTTCCCTTTTCCTTTCATTTTGTTATTGCTGAATCTCTGTAGCAATTTAATGTATCCTTTATAATTCTTTCTTCATCCACGCCATAAATCTCTTCTAATTCCTCTACACTGCCATGTTCAATATACTCGTCGGGATAGGCATAATGTTTCATTTTAACTCCTTGTAAATTTTCTTCTTGTATGATTTCTTGCACAGCTGTAGCCAGTCCATTCACAATAGTTCCATCTTCGATTGTTATCACATGTTTTGTTTTCTCAATTGACTGTTTGATTGTTTCTTTATCAATCGGTTTTAAAAATCTAGTATTAATGACCTCTATCGAAATATCTTTTTGTTCTTTCTCAATTTTTTCTGCTACTTTCATGGCCCTTGCTACTGTCTTTCCGATAGCTATGATGGTTACATCTTTTCCTTCTTTTAATATTTCCGCTTTTCCCCAATTTAATTTTTCTTGTTTTTCCATTTGATAGGCATCTTCTCCACCTCTTGGGTATCGAATAACAACTGGTTTATTTAAGTCAATCGCAAATTCTAACATTTCTTCCAATTCTTTAAAATTCTTTGGTGCCATAATGGTCAAATTAGGAACTAGTCGAAAAAATGACATATCTAATGTCCCTTGATGGGTTTCTCCATCTGCTCCTACTACGCCTGCTCTATCCACACACATCACGACTGGCAAATCTTGCATTGCTACATCATGGATTACTTGGTCATAGGCTCTTTGGTAAAAAGAAGCATAAATTGGCACAACTGGTATGGTTCCTTCTTTTGCCATACCTGCCGCTACTCCAACAGCATGTTGTTCTGCAATTCCGATATCAAAAAACCTTTCTGGAAACTCTTTCGCAAATTCAGTAAGACCTGTCCCATCTTTCATAGAAGCTGTAATCGCAACAATGTTATCATTTTTTTTAGCTAATTCTACTAATTTTTCTCCTAATACTTTTGAATAATCTTTTTTCTTCTGCTTTTTACTTTTGCCTGTTTCCAAATCAAATGGTCCAGTAGCATGAAATCTGTCTGGATTCTTTTCCGCAATTGAATAGCCTTTTCCTTTTTTCGTCAAGACATGAAGCAGAACTGGTTCATGTAATCGTTTGCTAATTTTTAACATTCTTTCTAATTCCTCTATATCGTGTCCATCTACTGGTCCTAAATAGCGAAAACCAATGTCTTCAAAAAACATTTTTGGAATGACCAATTGTTTAATACTTCTTTTTACTCTGATAACTATTTTGACAATGGCATCTCCTATTTTTGGAAGCTTCAAAATCATTTTTTTAACCGCATCGCTGGATTTGTTATAAGACCTCTTGGTTCGCAATTTACTAAGTAACATACTCATGCCACCAATATTTTTAGAGATACTCATTTCATTATCATTTAAAATGACTGTCATCTTTGTCTTACTCCATCCAGTATCATTCAGGGCTTCTAAAGCCATGCCTCCTGTTAATGCACCATCTCCTATAACAGCTAATACCGAGTTGTCCCCTCCTTTGATATCCCTTGCCCTTGCCATGCCAAGAGCAGCAGAAATAGAGGTACTACTGTGTCCTGTATTAAAACAATCCGCATCTGACTCCTTACTTTTAGGAAAACCTGCTATTCCATTTAATTTTCTTAAGGTTTTTAGTTCTTCTCGTCTTCCTGTTATGATTTTGTGTACATAGGTCTGGTGTCCTACATCCCATACGATTTTGTCTTTTGGCACGTCAAATACACTGTGTAGTGCAATTGTCAATTCTACCACACCTAAATTAGAAGCTAGATGTCCTCCATTTTCGGATACGATTTCTAATATATATTTCCTCATCTCTTCTGCTAATTGTTTTTTTTGTTCTAGGTTTAATTTTTTTACATCTTCTGGCGAGTTTATTTTTTCTAACATCCTTGTCACCCATTTTTATTTTTTAGTATTCCTATTATATCACGTTTTTTGGGTTTTGCAAGCTTACGCATATTATTTCAATAAATCATTTAAAAACACCCAAAACTTAAATTTACGTATTTTAAGTCTTTGGTGTTTTCCTCAAATATATTTTCTGTTGCAATCTTTTTTTATTTTATTTTTTCTAAATTTTTTCTGTTTCTATCTCTTCTTGAAAGAATAATTGATCACAATCGCTATTACTTAGTTGAAATATCGTTTTTATTTTCATCATTTCATCAATATAAAATTCTTCTTTACCATCTAATTTGTTTTTTAAATCTGTTACATTTAATTCCATTTTATCAGCTAGTTGTTCTACTTCTATTTCATTTTTTTCCATTAGTTGCCTTATTCTTTTTCCTACTATTTCTGGTTCCATCATTTTTCCTCCTTTTTGTTTTCTATTAGGAAACATTTTACTACATCTTTTATTTTTTGTCAATCTTTAGATGATTTTTTGTCTCATTTTTTGTGTTACCTAATAAAAGAATCTAAACTTACTTATAATCAAATGGCTGAAGGTTTAGGTTTTAAATCAAAAAGTACTATTTTTAAATATGCAAATGGACAAATTACCAAAATTGGTCCAACTGGTATTCGTAAATTGGCTAATTTCTTTGGGGTTTCTCCTGCATGGTTAGCTGGTTTTTCGGATGAAAAATAATAAAATGATTTAGCTTTGAAAAAATGCAAATACAATTAAACTGTATTTGCATTTTATAATATTTTTCTTTGAATTTCAAGCTTTTTTTGATACTTTTCATCGCATAAATTGCTCTTTTGTGACTTTATTGTTTTCTTTTCCCTTTTTTTTGCTATTAGTTGCTTTTTTGCAACAATTCTTACGAACCTATCTATTCCTTAAATTATTAACTGTTTCCTCTGTTTGATTTTTATGTAAATATATGTTATTATGATAATGAAGCACTGTTGATAGAGTTTGTCAGTTTTTTCTGACAGAAAGGATCAGCTCATGAGGAAAAAAAGAAAATGGGAGGAGATTCCTTCCACTACATTTATTGGTGATGAAGGGGAAGGAAAAGAATTGCTTCTCCTTGATACCAAGTACGTGCGGATACGCTTGCAACGCTTTGTTGTAGGCAGTACTGTGGTTTTCCACAGGCATCCGCATGAGCTGGAAATTGTTCTGCGGTTAGGATGGGGCATTTTATTAGCCCTTTACCCCCCTAACTTGGAACACTGCCTTTTTGGTCCTGCAGGATCTGAAGGCACTTGGTGGAGTATCATCTCCATCAAAATAGGAAAGAGACCTTGATAGGTCTCTCCTTTTTTACTTTTTCACAACAATTTTTTCCTCTTTCACGCCAATCTTAGCTAGCTTATTTTTCTTCAAATTGCCATCTAAAATCTCCTCTGCCAACTTATCCTCTAGCACACTCTGAATGGTTCTTCTAAGAGGTCTTGCTCCAAAGTTTTTATCAATTCCTTTACTAGCAATCAGTTCTTTTACCTCTGGTTCTAGTTCAATCTTTATCTTCTGTAATGCCAAACGATTCGTTACCTCTTTTAGCATAATATCAATAATTTCACTAATTTCTGTATCGGTTAACTTATGGAACACAATAATCTCATCAATACGATTAATAAACTCTGGTCTTAATTCTCTCTTTAAGGTATCCATTACTTCTCTTTTCGTTTCTTCGTATTCCTTTTTTGCATCTTCTTCTGCACTTCTAACTTGACTAAAACCTAATGCTTTTTTATCGGTAATTAGTCTAGCTCCAATATTAGAAGTCATAATAATAACTGTATTTTTAAAGTTTACCGTTCTTCCTTGACTATCGGTTAAACGTCCATCTTCTAAAATTTGTAATAACATATTCATGACATCTGGATGTGCCTTTTCAATTTCGTCAAATAGAATAACGGAATAGGGTTTTCTTCTTATTTTCTCTGTTAATTGACCGCCTTCATCAAATCCCACATAGCCAGGAGGTGAACCAATTAATTTTGAAACAGAATGTGGTTCCATAAACTCTGACATATCAACTCTTATCATGGCATTTTCATCACCAAATAGGCTTTCTGCCAAAGCTTTGGATAACTCTGTTTTCCCCACACCAGTTGGTCCTAAAAATAGGAACGAACCAATTGGTCTTTTTGGGTCTTTTAAACCAACTCTTCCTCTACGAATGGCTTTGGCTACTGCCTCCACTGCTTCATTTTGACCGATTACCCTTTCATGTAGATTTTTTTCCAAATTTTTTAATCTGACATTTTCATCTTCTGTGATTTTACTAGCTGGTATTCCTGTCCAATTGCTGATAACCTCTGCTATGTTTTCCTCTGCTATGTCGGTTACTTGTTTGGTATTTTTATTTTTCCATTTCTTTTGTTCTTTTTCATATTTTTCTTTTAATTCTTTTTCTTTGTCTCTTAAAGTTGCCGCCTTTTCAAATTTTTGTGTTCTAACGGCTTCTTCTTTATCTTTTTGGGCTTCTTCTATTTTTTCTTCTAATTCCTTTAGACTATCTGGCTCTGTAAAAGTTTTCAATTTTGCTTTTGAGGCTGCCTCATCAATTAAGTCAATCGCTTTGTCTGGTAAAAATCTGTCATTGATGTAACGGACTGACATGGTTACTGCTGCTTCAATGGCTTCATCTGTGATTTTCACTCCATGGTGTGCTTCGTATTTGTCTCGAATTCCTTTTAATATTTTAATGGTATCTTTTTCACTTGGCTCATTGACATTAACGGGACTAAATCTTCTTTCTAAAGCGGCATCTTTTTCAATGTATTTTCGATATTCATTTAAAGTGGTAGCTCCTACTAGCTGAATTTCTCCTCTTGCCAGCATTGGTTTTAAGATATTAGCGGCATCAATTGCCCCTTCTGCTGCTCCTGCCCCAACAATGGTATGCATTTCATCAATAAATAAGATAATATCTCCTGCCTTTTTTACTTCTGCCAATGCTTTTTTGATTCTTTCCTCAAAATCACCTCTATATTTTGCTCCTGCTACCATACCTGAAATGTCCATACTGACAACTCTTTTGTCTTTTAGGATTTCTGGCACATCGCCTGCTACAATTTTTTGAGCCAATCCTTCTACTACTGCTGTTTTTCCAACACCTGGCTCGCCAATTAAGCAAGGATTATTTTTGGTTCTTCTGGATAAAATTTGAATGACTCTTTCAATTTCTTCTTTTCTTCCTATGATGGGATCTAACTTGCCTTCTGTTGCTTTTTTGGTTAAGTCTTCTCCAAATTGATTTAAAGTAGTAGTTTGGTTATAGCTTCCCGTTTTTCTTTCGACATTTCCGTCTCTTTCTTCTCCTTGTAAGTCTTCCCCTTCATTGATAACTTTGACAATTTCATTGTATAGTCTTGGAATATTCACATTTAGCTCTAATAAAATTCTGGCTGCAATACAGTCTCCTTCTCTTAAAATTCCGATTAATAAATGTTCTGTTCCAATATAGTTATAGCCTAATTTTCTGGCTTCGATAAAAGCATTTTCAATGACTCTCTTGGTTCTTGGGGTAAATCCTAATGTTTCTGTGATTGGCTCTTCTTGTCCAATTAATTCTACGATTTTATCGATTACTCCATCTGGTGTCACCTCTTGATTTCCTAATACTTTGGAAGCTACTCCGCTTCCTTCTTTTGTTAAACCATATAAAACATGTTCGGTTCCTATATAGTTGTGTCCTAATTCAATGGCTGCTTCGTTTGCCAATTCGATTGCCTTTTTGGCTCTGTTGGTAAATTTATATGTCATTTTTAAATCACTCCTTTCGTGTCCTATTGGGACATTTCTTTTGGGACATATCTTGATTGTTTCTCTATTTTAAAATTTGATTTTTTATGTTGCTTTTGGTATAATATATACATAGCTTTTAGCTATAGTAACTTTAACAGAGGCAGTGCCTCTTAACTCACCTTTTAGGTGAAGACTTACAGGGAGGTATTACTATGCTCTATAAGCATTATTAATATTGTTCTATTGGGTTGTGCAATATTGGGTTGGATTCCTATGGAAATACCTTGTTGTTTTTTGCTATTGCTCGTGTTTAGCGGATTCGTTGTTTGTTTTTTATCGAGTGACAAAAAACATGGCAAAAAACATGACACATAATTATGATTGTTGAGATAGTTTGCCCCCTTGTGGGGCTCTTTTTTTATCATACCACTATTGTTCTCCCCTCAAAATCTCTTGAACTACCTCTGCTCTCTTAATATCACGTTCAATCGGTTCATACTGTTCACCCACAAACTTTTGCAAATTAGCCGGCTTTGTGTATAAATATAATTTCTGTACCTTTAAATCCGTCAATTCTTTCAAAATTCCCAAATCCGTACCTAACTTAATATTAGACAACAGTGACCTCATCTCCTCAGAAGAAATCTTTTTGCAATTACTTAAAATTCCATAACTACGATAAATCAAATCCTCTAAAGCAATATCATCTTTTGCCAAAATTTTTCTTGCTTGTCTCTCTTGTTTGATAATTTTATCTACAATCACCTTTAGATTTTGCACAATTTCTTTTTCTGTCATACCTAAGGTCTGTTTATTGGAAATTTGATACATATCTCCTGTACTCTCTGTATTTTCGCCATATACCCCTCTAATATTAACACCGAAACTATTAATGGCTTCTAGCACTTTTTTGGTATTCTTTGTTTTGGAAAGAGCTGGTAAATGTACCATAACAGAAGCCCTTAAACCAGTTCCCACATTGTTTGGACAAGCTGTCAAATAACCATATTTTTTACTAATTGCATATCCCAATAGTTCTCCTATTTTCTCATCTAATTCAATGGCTAAATTCAAAGTATTTTCTAAATCCATTCCACAACTAAATACCTGTATTTCCAAATGGTCTTTATTTCCTACCATAATGCAGATATTCTCTTCATCATTGATTAAAATACTACCTGTCTCATTCTTTTTTAAAACAAAATTGGGACTAATCAGATTCTTTTCCACTAAACTCATTTTTGTAATATCATCCATATCTTGTAATCGAAAAAATTGTAAACCATATCCTATGTTATATAGATTTTCTTTTACTTTATTTTCTAAGGCTTGTATCTCTT
The DNA here is from genome assembly GCA_948472955.1 of uncultured Clostridium sp. Classification (GTDB taxonomy): domain Bacteria; phylum Bacillota; class Clostridia; order TANB77; family CAG-508; genus CAG-269. Next base: position 11,496 of record CAOKVW010000033.1, read on the forward strand.
CTTTTTTACTTAAATTAAACCTAACATCGTGTAAATTTCTAGCAAACCTTACTCTTGTACTTTGGGCTACATCTGAATTTTCATTACTTTGCAAATACCAATTCATTCTCCTACCTCCTTTTTGGTTACGACCCTACCTTTGTCCAAAAAGTTTATCTATTTTTTATGAGTAACAATTCGGGGGGACCAGCAAGATTACAGTCTGTTATGTAATTACAGACTGTTCGCAGCTGGGAGTTACAAATAAAAAATAGGATAAACTTTTTGGATTAAATGGTAATCATTTTGGCAATTTTTTAATTTTCTTTTTCTATCTTTTTAATTTCATCCCTAATTTTAGCTGCTTCTTCATATTTTTCCTCTTTAATGACTTGTTTTAAGTGTTCTTGTAATTTTTCTAATTGTTTTTCTTTTTTACTTTCCTTTGGCTCGCTTGTCTTTTCCTCTTTTCCATTTGTTTCTTTCGCCATTTTTTCTTCTATTTTGCTATCAATCACTTTTCCAACTCTTCCCACATGTCGATTCGCTCCTTGTATTCTTCGAATAATTGGGTCTAATCTTTCTTCAAACACATCATAACAATTACCACATCCTAATTTTCCTGTATTAGCTATCTCTTCAAAAGTGGAACCACATTGATTACATTTTAATGCTTTTATCTCATGAAGCAATGGCATGAATTCTGGTGTTGCAAAATCCTCTAAAAATTCTCCAAAAAAACTAGAAAAATCAATTGGCATATTAAAATCCATATAGTTAATTCCTAATTTTTTACTACATTCTTCGCATAAATTTAATTCTTTTCTTCTTCCGTTTATATTTTCTGAATATCTCACATTGGCTTCTCTTTTTCCACAATTATCACATAACATTTAAATTCCTCCTTCTTTTTGATGATTTTGGGTTTTTTTCTATCATGATTTTTTGCTTCTTACCTAAAGGTATTACTTTTCTGTAAGCTCGCTTAATGCTCGCACAGCTAAGGTCATCCCTAAAATCATGATTAACTTAGATTTAGTAGCATATTCTTAAAGATTCTTGCTCTTACGCTATCTTTTATATCTTTGTCTAATTGTAAGACATTATCACTGGTTGCTACTTTTATCAGTTTGGCTTCTTTGGCTTCTATGATGTCATACGTTAGAAAATCACTAATCAATATATCTACTTCATTCGATGTTATTTCATTTCCTATATTATTTATAATATGCATGATATAGTCAGATTTTGTGTTGTTTACTTTTTTAATTGTGATATGACCTCCACCACCTCTTCTACTTTCTACATAGTACCCTTGTGATGGTTTAAATCTCGTTGCTATCACATAATTGATTTGTGACGGTACACATTTAAATTGTTCTGCTAATTCATTTCTTTGTATTTCTATGCTATCTTCTTCATCAAAAAGTTCTTTGATGAATTCTTCTATGATATCTGACATTCTCATCTTTCTCATCCCCCATCTTTCTTAGTCTTATCTTATTTTATTTCTTAAATTGACTTTGACTTTCTTTGACCTACAATCTAATTATACTCCTTCTCTTTATTTTTTCAAGGCTATTTTCTGACCTTCTTTGACCTTTTTCTTTGTTTTTATTTTATTTTCAATTTCTTTTCTTGTTTTTTCTCTCTTTTTCGCTATGTTTTAATTATTTTTCAGTCTCATCTTGTTTTTGTTTGGTAATATCTTGTAATTCCTCTACCTTTTCTTTTTGTTCTGGTAACGATACCCAAGCGAAATAAGAGGATATAAATTCTCCATATTTAGTGGCATCCTCCCCTACTTCTGCAATCCCATATTCTACTTGTTCTTCTTTTTCCTGTTTTTTTGTTTTATCTTCCATAAAAAATGCACTCTCTTTCTATTTGTTATTTATCTTTTTATTGTTATGTACATTTTTTTTGGTTTTATTCACTTATCAAATAATTGTTTTTAACATTCTTTTTATTCTTCCTAATTCTTCTTTGTTGATACCGATATATTTCATAATTTTTTCTTCGTCTTCTCCAAATTGTAACATATTTTTAACCGCTCGTTTTAAAATTTCTATTTCTCCTTCTATTTTCCCTTCTACTTTTCCTTTTTTTATTAATCTTTCATTTTCTTTCCTAATCACTTCTAAAACCATATCTTTTTTTCCTCCTTCTAATTTTTTTAATAATTTTTCTCTATTTTCTAAATTTAACTTTTCATCTAAAATAAAAGCAATGATTCTTTTTAAAATATCCCTATTTCTTTTGTCATCTTCCTTCTCAATAGCATTACTTAACATTTGATATATTTCTTCTCCTGTTTTTAATTTTTCTAGTAGTAACATTTTAGACAAAAATAAATTATCTTTTTCTAATTCTTCTTTGGTATAATCATTAACATCTACCACATAATATTCTCCCAGCCTCACACAATCTGCCTTTGATAATATCTCCTGACACTCCTCTATGTATTTCTCGACATTCCACTTTTTACTACCAGTATAAATCACTATTGGTATCACTCTTGGTAGCTTATGTTCTTGTTTTGTCATTCTTTTTCCTCTTGTTGCTTCTTTTATAGTTTCAATTTCATACTCCAGTATTCTTTTTGGCATATTATATTCAATTTTTTGTTGATGTTCAATTAGAAAAAATATTTCTTTTTCCTTCATTTTATAAACGATATCTGATGCACTACCTTCAAACATATAACTGATATGTTCATTATTAAATATTTCTATCTCTTCTTCCTTTAATTTTGTTTTCAACTCTAATACTCTATTTATTAATTCCACCATTTCCCTTTTTTCATTTAGCACTGTTTTAAAAATTTTATCATGTGGTTGATGTACATGATATTTCTCCTCTGGTTCTCGTAATTCATACAGACTATTGTTTTCTTTAGCTTTCAATTTTTGATACTTTAAATAATCTTGATAATTAAATTCTTTCATCTATCACTTCTCCTTTATTATAATTTATTTTTATTGATATGTCAATATTTATCAAAAAGTAAATTAGTGCATATGATTTAAATATCAAACTCTTCTTTTTTATTTTTTTAATTTTGGGATTTGATTTCTTGATTGGCAAACTAATGCAAACTGCATTATATTAGAATTTTAAATTATCTGAATAAATTTATAAAACTATGATAATATGGATATCCATAAAAGTCAATACTTTTTCCATGAATTTTCCAAAATTAACATAAAAGTATTCCCTTTTTTACCAATATATGCTATAATAATAACAGTTGTAATCAAAGGAGGAATTTTTCATGTGGCAAATCTGGTTAATTATAGCAGGTATCTGTCTAATCATTGAAATCATGACAGTAGGATTTCTAATTTTTTGGTTTGCAATAGGAGCCTTATTAGCTATGGTTGTTAGTTTCTTTACTAATAATGTAATCATTCAAACCTCTGTGTTTGTCATATCTTCCACCATTTTAATTTTTGCAACCAAACCATTTGTCAAAAAATTTGCCAACAATAAAAATGCGATTCAAACCAATGTATATTCAACGGTTGGGAAAATAGGAATTGTGACAAAAGACATTGATTCTCTTCAATCTCTTGGTCAAGTGAAAGTTGGTGGAGAAATTTGGTCTGCCATTGGACTAGATGATATGAATATTCCTCAAGGTACAGAAGTAGAAATTAAGGAAATAAAAGGTGTCAAAGCAATTGTTGCACCCCTTCAAAAACTAAATTAACAGAAGATAATTAATTTGATATAAATTTGATAAGGAGGAAAAATTTATGTGGTTTTTATTAGTTTTACTTGTTATTATTCTAGTAATAGCATTTATGTCTATCAAAATCGTTAAACAATCTGAGGTGTATATTATTGAAAGGTTGGGTAAGTTCTACAAAGTAGCAGATGCTGGTCTTACCATTATCATTCCATTTTTTGACCATGTAAGAAGTGTGGTTAGTTTAAAACAACAAACGATGGACATTCCACCTCAAGGCGTTATTACAAAAGATAATGTTACCATTACAATTGATACGGTTGTATTCTACCAAATAACAGACCCTGCGAAAGCAGTGTATGAAATTCAAAGTTTAAAGAAAGGTATTGAATACTTAGCAATTACAACGATTCGTGATATTATCGGTAAAATGGATTTAGATGAAACTTTCAGTTCGAGAGATGGTATTAATAATCAATTAAGAGTGGTTCTTGATGAGGCAACCGATCGATGGGGTTGTAAAATTGACCGAGTAGAAATTAAAGATATTACGCCACCTGCTGATATTAGAGATGCTATGGAAAAAGAAATGAATGCCGAAAGAAATAAAAGAGCTTTGATTCTAGAATCAGAAGCCCAAAGACAATCAGCAATTACTATTGCGGAAGGTAAAAAACAAGCTGCTATTTTAGAAGCTGAAGCAGATAAAGAAGCTAGAATTAGAAGAGCTGCCGGTGAAGCACAGGCAATTAGAGAAGTGGCTGATGCAAAAGCAAAAGAAATTCAAATGGTTTATGATGCTATGAAAAAGGCAGACCCAAATGATAAACTAGTTCAACTAAAATCTTTAGAGGCTTTAGAAGAAGTGGCTAAAGGCGATGCTAATAAAGTATTTATTCCTTTTGAAGCAACCAATGCTTTAAGTTCACTAGGTGCTATGAAGGAAATTGTAAAAGATGATAAAAAATGAGATAAGAGGGACAGGTCTTAATTGTCTCAAAATAAAAAAGAATGTCAAGTATAATTGGAGAGTATAGAAAAAGTTGTGTAAATAAATCCTTCCGTGATAAAATAAAAAAT
>CAOKVW010000034.1 GCA_948472955.1 uncultured Clostridium sp.
CAATAACGGCATTTGCCATAACATCAGCAATTAATTTTACAGCTCTTATCGCATCATCATTTCCTGGTATTGGGTAATCTAATTCTTCTGGATTACAGTTTGTATCTACTAATCCTACTACTGGAATCCCTAATTTTTTAGCTTCTAAAATAGCAATTCTTTCTTTTTTAGGGTCAATTAAGAAGATAACTCCTGGCAATTTTTCCATTTCTTTGATTCCACCAAGATTTCTTTCTAATTTTTCCATTTCTTTTTTCAATAAAATAACTTCTTTTTTTGGTAATATATCAAATGTTCCATCTTCTTGCATGGTTTCTAAATCTTTTAATCTTTGTACTCTCGTACGAATGGTATCAAAGTTGGTTAACATTCCTCCTAACCATCTTTGGTCAACATAGTACATACCACATTTTAAAGCTGCTTCTTTCATACATTCTTGTGCTTGTTTTTTGGTTCCTACGAATAAAACTGTCTTTCCTTCCTCTGCTTGTTCTTTGATAAAGCTATAGGCTTCATCTAATTTTTTGGATGTCTTTTGTAAATCGATGATATGAATTCCATTTCTAGCTTGGAATATATATTCCGCCATTTTAGGATCCCATCTTCTTGTTTGATGTCCAAAGTGAACACCTGCTTCAAGTAATTGTTTCATTGCAACTACTGCCATTTTTATTTCCTCCCTTTTTGTTATTTCTTCCACAAAGTTTCTGCATTTTTTAGGACCTAAATCCCTTAGGCACTTCCCTTAAAACTCCCTTTGTGTGATTAATACGTTCGCTATTGTATCATATTTTGGCAATCATTTCAAGTGTTTTTTTAAATTTTGTACTTAAAAAAAATCACAAAACCGCTCCTATGATTCCCGCATCATTTCCCAAAACAGCAGTTTCAATTCTAATACATTGCCTTTCTTCATCTGTTTCATTCACTCTTGCTATCTCTTCTCTTAATCTTGGTAATAAGACCTCTTCAAAATATACAAAACTACCGCCAATACCAATTATTTCCGGTTCAAAAATATAAATCAAATTTTGGATTCCAATCCTTAAATTTTCGATAAATTCTGATACCACTTTTTCAATTATTTCATAATCCTTATTTCCTAAACGATTTTCTTTCATAATTTCTAATAATTCTACTCCACTAGTTGTCTCATCTAAATTTAGAACATTTCTTAAGTTATCCTTTAAAACTTTCATAGAAGCATATCTTTCAAAACAGCCTCTACTACCGCAATGGCATGGTATTCCATTTTTTTCAATCACCATATGTCCAAATTCATAGCCGGGTTTCTTGCCAGCTTTTAACAATTCATGATTCAAAAAAGTAGCTCCTCCAATTCCCGTTCCTAAGGTCAAAAATAGGCTTCTATTGTATCCTTTCAAACAGCCATATGCATTTTCAGCCAAAGCCGCACATTTTGCGTCATTCCTTATTTTTATTGGCAGATTTAGTTGCTGTAATCTTTCTATCATCGGATATTTTTTTGTTATTTGTAAATTACCAGAATCGATAATAACGCCATTATCTGCCCAACCTGGAGCCCCAATTCCTATTTCGTTGATTTCGTAATCTTTTCTTAATTGTTGCACTTTCTCTATTATATACTCTTCAATTGATTTCTCAATATTCTGTTTTTCAACACTTGTCAATCTTTTCTCATTTTTCTCTAAAATATTGCCCTCGTCATCTACCACACCGATAGCAATATGACTTCCACCTAAATCAACTCCAACTTTCATTTTATCGCTTCCTTTCGACAAAAATATCGCAAAGGAATTGTTCCCATGCGATATCTTTTTTATACACCATATGCTGAGAATAAGAAATTTCCCATATAAACTTGTACACATGGTACTAATACAACTAATACGAAGAAAATTAACACAAATCCAACAATAGCATAAACAATCTGTGGCAATGCCTTCATTATTTTTGTCATAATATTATCAATATCAATTTCCATGTATTCTACTAACTTCTCCATCATCTCTGTCAAATCTGTTTTCATACCAATATTTAACATTTCCGTAATCATCGGTTTTGCTAACCCTGATTCTTCAAATGGTTCAATCCAAGAAGCACCAGTTACCAAATTATTAATGGAACTTTCTATCATCGATAGCATAACTAAATTTTTAACAATATTTTTACTAACATCAATCGCATCTTGTATCCTCATTCCATTTCTTAAATTCAATACCATTGCCTTGATAAATCTTGAAAAATCAATAGCAAATATTAGCTCCCCAAAAATAGGCATTCTATATTTAAATTGATGAAAATTATATTTTCCTCTTGGCGTACGAACATAAAGAATAATAGACACAACGACTCCCATTAGGAAAATAGCTGGAATATACCAATACTTAATTGCTGTATTAATAAATCCTTGGAACCATAGCGTAATAGCTGGGAGAGTTTCTTCTGTTCCTAATTCCTCAAATACTCCTTGAATAGCTGGAATAGCAAATAAAGTACCTACTAGTAACATAACAATTAATAAAACAAACTGAATAGCATTTGGAATTAAGATAGATCTTAATTTTTTATTCAAAGCTTCTGTTTCATCTAGATATCTAACTGCTTGTTCTAAGGAACTGGTAAGAGAACCTGATAATTCTCCAACTTTTATCATATTCACATAGATATAAGGAAAAACATCTGAATAATATTCCATAGTTGTATACATATTTTCTCCGGCTTCTACACCAGCTAATATATCTTCTAAAATGCCTTTCAGCGTTAAATTATCCGTACTTTGAATGATAGTATCTAACGCATGTACATTGTTAAAATTTGCCTTTTTCAATAAATAAAAGTTTTGTGTAAATACCACGATATCTCTTGATGTTATTTTTTCCGTTTTAGCAAAATACAAATTAATTTTTTGTTTGGTTGTTAATTCCTCTTTCTTTTTTCCTAATTGTGTGGTATTAACATCTTTCATAATTTCTTGTATATCGGTAATATTTCTCTTTTTCTTTCTTTGTCCTTTTTTCGCACGTTCCGAAACTTGCTCTATAGATATCGGTACTAAATCACCATTTTTTATTAATTGTATTAAATTCTCTTTACTAGACGACTCTACTTTGTTTTTTACAACAATTCCTGTCTTCGTTAAAGCTTTATACATATATATAGGCATTTTTACATCCTCCTATTTTTATTTTCTGTCTCTTTTTATTCTCAATTGCATAATTGTTCTATTTAGTCTTTCTAAGTTTTTTTCTTCAATCTGAGCTTTTGCTTGGTCTAATGTAATTTTATCCTGTACAAAAAGTTCAGCTAACGAATTAATAAGTCCAATGCTTCCTTTGTCTGAACTACTTTGAATCGCATCTTCTATTTCAGAAGCACTTAATTTCTCTTTACGAATTATACCTGCTACTACATTATCCACTACCATGACTTCTGGCACTAATACCAATTTACCATCCACTCCTGGCAATAATCTTTGTGATATGACTAATTTTAATAATGCAGATAATAAATATTTTACCATTCTTTGGTCACTTACATCATAAAAGTTAATCATTCTATCAATCGTTTCTGCACAAGACTTAGTATGCAAAGTTCCTATTACTAAATTTCCAGACTCTGCTGTTTCGATAGCAGCTTCCATCGTTTCTTTATCACGAATTTCTCCAATTACTAAAATATCGCTATCTTCTCTTAGCGAATTTTTAACTCCTTCACTAAAAGTTAAGCTATCTTTTCCTCCGCCTATTTCTTTTTGCACAATTAATGATTTTTTAGACTGATGTTTATATTCTACTGGATTTTCTAATGTTATAATTTTTCTATTTTGATTCTCGTTAATATGGTCAATTAAAGCATTTAAGGTGGTGGTTTTACCAGAATTCGTTTTTCCCGTAACTAAAATTAGTCCTTGTGGTTGATAGGTCATTCTCCTAACAATGTCTGGAACTCCTAAGGATTCATAAGTTGGTAATTCATTTCTAATTAATCTTAAAGTACATATTGGAATATCATCTGATAAAGAAATATTGACCCTTAGTCGAATATCCTTATATTCATAAGACATGTCCAATTTTCTCGTTTTATTAAACACCTCATCTTTATACACATTTCCTTGTATTAAATAATCATATAATTCAGACATATCATCTGGTGTTAAAACTTCACTCTCTGGCAAAGGTACCAATGTTCTTGCTATCCTAAGCATAGGTTTATTATCACATATAAAGTGTATATCAGAAGCATCTAATTTCATGGCTTCATCTAATATTTTATCTAGGTTCATAATTTCCTCCTTTGTAATTTTTATAGATTTTTACTCATCAACATGTCCATTAAAAAATAAGTAATTTTTTATTAAGTTCTTGCAAAGTGGTATACCCATCTACAACTTTTTGGATTCCGTCTATTACTAGTGGTTTGTAAGATTGCTTTAAAGCTATTTTACGAATCTCCAAACTTGATTTTCCTTCCATGATTGCTTCTTTTATTTCATCTGTTAAATTCAATATCTCAAATATTCCAATTCTTTCATAGTATCCTGTGTTATTACAATGTTTACATCCAGGAGCATCATAAGTAATTCCACTTAAATCAAATGTCACATTATATTTTTCACCAATTTCTTTGATAATTTTCTTTTCCATATCAGTAAATTTTCTCTCTTGTTTACACTCAGGACACAATCTTCTAACTAATCTTTGAGAGATAGATGTTGCTAATGTACTAGAAATATCGTAATTAGAAAGTCCTAACTTTCTTAATCTTGTAATTACTTCAATACTGTCAATGGTGTGTATGGTAGATAATACATAATGTCCTGTTTGTCCAGCTTGAATCGCAATTTCTCCTGTTTCTTTATCTCTTATCTCTCCTACTAAAATAATGTCTGGGTCTTGTCTTAGTACATTTCTAAGTGTACCTGAAAAAGAAGATTTATGCTCATCAATTTCAATTTGATTTAAGCCTGGGATTCTAATTTCTACTGGGTCCTCAATCGTCGTTATATTAATCTCTGGACGATTTAAACGGTCCATAATACTATATAAAGTAGTCGTTTTACCTTCTCCTGTTGGTCCTGCTATAATCGTTATACTATTTTTCTTATGAATCGTCCTCTTTAATTCTTCCTCTGTTCCAGAATATCCTAATTCAAATATATCTTTTATATTAGTCTCTTTTTTTAGTAATCTCAAAACAAATTTTTCGCCATATACATTTGGTTGAGAAGAAACACGAATATTATAATCATCATATAATAAAATTCTACCATCTTGTGCCTCTTGTTTTTCTTGATGCATATTGGATATAGCTTTTAGTCTACCAATAATTTGTTGTTGCTTTTCTTTCTTAATCTTGGCAGCAGTAAATAACTCACTGTCAATCCTATATCTTACTCTTAAATAATCTGACATTGGTTCTATATGAATATCACTGGCTCTTCTTTTAATTCCTGTTTTAATAATACTATCTACTAAATTAACAGCTGTGTCATCATTTTCTGAAGTAACATTAAAATCATTTGTTACCTCACCTTCCATCGATTTTAATATTTTATCAATATCACTTTCGAATGTGATGTAAGGATCCATGACAAGTCCTTTATTTAGTAATAATAATTTGATATTACTCATGTTTTTGGTATTACTGCTATTAGCAAAACATACCTTTATTTTTCCAGAAGATATTTCAAAAGGAATTGCTTTGTTCTTTTTAGCAATATCTAGTGAAAAATAATCGGTTAGTTTTACCTTGATTCTATTACCACCGACTAAAAGTACCCCTTTTTCTCCTACGATATCTCCTATCGCCTCTATTAACATACTAGGCTCACAAACATCCAAAAGATATAAAATGTCTCCTAACTTTCTATTCGGATGTTCTCTTTGATATTGTAAAGCATTTTCAATATCCTTTTCTTTTACAATTCCTCTTTTTACTAATTCCACTCCTATTGGTTGTCTTCTTCTCGTCTCCATTCTAACTCCCTTCTGTTTGAAAAATAATGTTTACTTTTCAAACTCTCTCTTTAGTATCTCTTTTTATTATACTATAGTTTTGACTGCTTTTGCGGTTTTTGAATTAATTACATAAATTTACTAATTTTTTAAAGTATAATCTACATCTTTTTCTTCTGATGTACCAATTTTTATTGTAATAGCTACTACATTTTTACCATTTTTTATTTTATTTTGAAACTCACATTTTTGTACATCATTACAAATTTTCACTTGGTTTCTGTATACCCCTTGATTTTCTTGTATATACGTGTACTGTACACCATTATCAAAAGCAATATAATTTGGTTCACATGCTAATATTTTTAAGTTACTATGATTCATTTCATCCGAAAAGAAACTATTAAATTTCGTATATTCTGTTAAAGGATTAATTGTTTTTGACAGCGTACTGGTATTGGTATAAAAGTACATACTGATAACCGATATGATGGCAATGGCAATTACCATAACAATAATATATATAGTTAGTGAAATAAGTGTAATACCTTTTTGTGATTTCATTCTATTTCTCCTTTGCTATCAGAGTAGAAAGTTCTACTGTTTGGGTTTTCCCTTTATCATTATATTGAATTTGTACGATTATCCTTTTTACAATATCAGGTGTTTTGGTATCATCTATATCATGATAATCTTGCACAAGAATCGTTCTAGCATATCCTTCTTCTATTTCAGTCATTTCTCGATAGGCTGGGTCTTCTGTTGTTATGTCTTCCCATGTTTTATTTTTTATTGTTTCAATTTCAGAAACTGCTAATTCACTTGCTTTTGATTTTAATTCTATTTCTTGGGAAGAACTGTTGACACGATAAGATAAAGAGGCGATAAGTGATACAAATATAAACAGTACCACGATTGATATAGCAATATCTACTCCTGTATATCCTTTTTCACTTTTCATTTTTTTCCTTCCTTTCGAATACCTTGCCTTTTCTTTTTAAATCATAACCCATAATCCTAACATGAGCATCATAACATTACATACACCAAGAAAAAATCCAATACTTATCTTATCTGCTATTTGGCGTTCTGTTTTTTTACCCTTTCTTCTTTTTTCTTTTATTTTATAAATTACTAAATAAAAGAAAATGGCTAATAGGGTAAAGATAATAGAGCAACCTGTTATATACTCATTTGTAAAAACTGTCATCGTAATTATCATCAAAAGTATCCCTGTTACATAACTATTTTTGGCATATTTTTTTAGTGTTATGGTATCGAATAATAAAATAATTATGTACAAAATTAAATATATACCATATCTATATATATTAGCTTGTTCTACTATGCATAGATATACCATATACATAATAGATATCACAATACCATAAACAGATACTAATTTATCTATTTTTCTATTTTCTTTATCAATTCCACAAATTAGTATCATAAATGTTAGATATAATACAAGAAAACAATATTCTGCTATTTTTGTATGATTTAAAGTCTCTATGGTAAGCCCCATTAAAAATCCAATCGAAACAAATAATGTTCCAGAAAGAGCTTCTAATAGGAAATATCTTGGTCGTATCTTTTCTTTACAATATCTACATTTTCCTTTTAGCAATACATAACTAAATAGAGGAATTAAGTCAAGAAAACCTAATTTATGATTGCACTTAGGACAATAAGAGTGGGTATGTGTAATATCTTGTCTTTTGGGAATTCTATATACAGCTAATGTATAAAAGCTTCCAAATAAAGTTCCTATGATAAATAATAAAATGTAAAAAAATATGTCCATGTTTTTTTCCTTTTCAGCCTTATTTTTAAATCTAGCCATACACACTCAGTGTGCGTATGGCTATATTTATTACTTTTAATTTATTTTAATCTCCTGTTGTTGTATTGGTAGTATCATCAGTTGCTTCTGTATTAGTTGTGTTAGTTGTATTTCCTGTAGTTCCTTCATCTTTTTTGTCTAAAATATCTACTTGGTCAAAATCATAGGTAGCTGTACGAGGTTTAAGATTAATTCTTCCACAAACTTTTCCATCTGTTAATGGATGTAAAGGTTCTTCTGACTCTGTAGCTTGAAGAATAGCTGCAGCTGTACATTTCATGAAAATTCCGGTTGCTGTTACGCCATCTTTATCTAATTCTAATTTTACTTCCCAACTAGAATTATTTCCTGTAAAACCTTGTAAATCGTTATTTACTATTTCTTCTAGTTTCTTTGCATTAGCAAGACTAGTTGCCTCATATGCTGTATCATTTGCTAATCTAGCTGCAATTTCAGTTCTAACAGCCATATAAGCAAGTCTCATTTGCTCATCGGCAGCACGAAATGCTGTATTAGACCTAGAAGCTTGGGCATTTGTAATAATACCATTATCTCCTGTTAACATCGCAATTGCTACTCCTGCTAAAATTAATAATACGATGATTGTGATTACTAAAGCTATTAAAGTAATACCTTTTTGATTTCTCATCACGTTTTTTCCTCCTTTTTATTTTTTTAATCTATTTTGATTTATATGAACCGATATCCATATAACATTAATAACAATTATTTTGTTCCTTTATCTTGGAAAAATTGTCCACCTGATGTTGTTGTCTTTTCACTGGTTGGAACATCTTGTGTATTTCCCGTATTAGCCTCACTATTGTTTGTTGTTGGAGTGGTTGGTGTTGTTGTATCTGTACTTGTACCAATAGTTGTTGTCGTTCCTGTTGTTACTCCATTATCCTTTGTCTGGGTATCTCCTGTAGCAGAGTTTGCTGTTGAGGTACTCGTTGCAGTTTGACCAGTTGCTTCATAAGAAGAAAATGGATTTGCCTTTCCTGGTTTGTAATTTTGGATACTACTATAATTATTCAAATCAGTGGCATCTACTTCATAAGTCATAATAACTTGACTTTCATCAATTCCATCTGTATCTGCTAATTCCTGTTTTACATTATTAGGTGTTGTATAAGATACTGGATTTGGTATCGTTTTTGTCATCGGAACATTTTCATATAATAAGATTCCTAATAACAATATAATCGCCAAACATAATAATAACATAATAATTATCTCTTTTATAACTGTTTTAGCCATATCTTTCTCCTTTTTCTTTTTAACGTAAATTTGTATTTGTTACATTCGTAATTATATTTGTTGTATTCGTCGTGTTGGTTGTATTTGTTGTATTTGTCGTCGTATCTGTATTGTTAGTATCAGATGAATTTTCTGTTTCTTCATTTGAGGTATTTAATTCTGATACATCTTTAATAGAGATACCTTTACATACAAATGTTGCTTGTAAATCTTGTCCAGAACTTGATGGTAACAACTTAAATTCTTCTATTTGAAATCCTAAAGTACTATCATTTTCAATATCAGATATAAAATCTGTGATAGAAATATAACTTCCATTAACAGTAAATTTCAAATTATAGGTATCATTTGAATTTCCTTGCACGATATCCATTTTTATGATGGCACCCTCGCTGGTGGCATAATTTCCTAATTTAACCCATAAAGTTTCTACTTCATATCTTTCTATTTGACTAGCAACTTGTACATCATCTTCTGAACTTACTGCTGTCATATCTTCATAATCTTTTTTAGCTTGTTCTAATTTTTTGCTGCTTTCTAATACGGTACTAACTGCTTGCTTATAATCTTTTTCTGCTAACTTACTAGATTCCTGAATTTTGGCATCTAAATCTTTATTTTTTGCCTTAATTCCATTGTAACTAAGCACCTCTATATTCCCTACGCCAAATCCATTGAGACCAATATAAATAGAAAGCATTAATAACAAACCAATTAGAATTAGCATTAATAGTTTTTTCATGGCAAATCTCCTTCTATTTTAACAGTAACCACATTGTTATCTTTTTGTCCAGCTGTTGATATTACATTTGTTAAAATAACATCTGTTTTTATTTTTGCTTTTAAATATCCTAATTGTTCATATTTATTAGACTGTGCATTAATAACAACATGAGTACTAGATGTATTTTCAATCGATGTTAATTGAACATTTTCTGGTACAATAGACATAATTTGATTTAATAAGTTTGGAATCGCATTTTTTGTCTTATTCTGGTCACTCATTTTATTATTAGCTTCTTCTAGATTTTTTAATAAATTAGTGTATTCACTAATTTTACTATTCATTTTTTCTTTATCATTATTAGCCAATGTAATTTGTTGCTTGGTTGATGTAATAGATTCCTCTGCTTCTTGCTTTTTGCTTCTTATTTGGTTCGCTAATAAACCTGAAAAACCACTATATATAACTACCAAAAGTAAAAGTGCCATAGCAATTCTCATCAATATGGTTTCTGCTTTATCTAATGGTTGACCCAAATCCCAAGTAACTAAATTACCTTGTCCTCTATTTTTGAATCCACCTGCCCCTACTTCTAATTTCAACAAATCAGGAAGCTTTTCGCTAAATGCTTGATTTTTAAAATTCAAGCCACTAACTCCTTCTCCTATTCCCATCATTCCTAAAGCAATGGCAGAGTTTACTTCCATATAATCTTTAATGCTAATATCCCTTGTGGTTTGTATAAAATATGGCTTTAAAAGTTCACAATTTACATCTTCCAAATACTCTTGGAAATACAAATCAATGTTATTAATCAATGCAGCTGTACCTGTAATGTAAACTTTTTTTATTTTATTTTCATGTTTTGCTATTATATTTCTTACTTTTCCTACTATACTATAAAGTGTAGGCATAATATCTTCTAAATAAGTAGATTGTTCTTCTTGTAATTCTCTTCCTTCTGATGTATAAATAGTTGTGTTTTTACATATTTCATAAGATTTAAGATAAGAATTTTCCTTTAAATTAATTTTTGCTAAAAATTCTTTGCTACCTTGTTCTATTTTATCCACACTATGAATTTTATTTTGTAATATTGTTGTTACTGTTGTACTATCTTCTATATTAACAACAATTGAATTTTCATTTTTATCTATATCAATTAAATTTGGAATTGCCATAGAGATAGGAGATACATTAGATAATTTATAACCGGCTACTTGTTGCATTCTTTTATTCAATTCCATTTTATTTTCAGCAATATGAATCACTCTTATTTTATCGTCGTGATTTCCTGCTACAGCATATCTGCTTTCAAATACATTAGGATTATATCCCATTTCTGAGCAATAAGATTCAAATTCTGTTTCAACCGCTTTTTGTAAGTCATTTTTTGTCAATAAAGCAAACATATCGAAATAATTATACATTTCTTCCGACAAATTAATGCTGATTGGGGTTCTCTGACTGTAGGTTTCTTGCACTACTTGATCAATTGCAGGTCCAATTTTGTCATAAAATTTAATCCCAAATGCTTCTACTTTTATTCGGTTACGGTCTTTTGAAACTTTTGCATATTTAATTAAATGTTCTTCAATATATAGCCCTAGGCAACTTGCATTCGCCATTGTTTTCTCCTTTTAAAATTGATATATTTTTATTTTTTACAAAATTATAAAAATCCATACTTGAATATTTTACACATTTCTTCAAATATATTAATATTTTATCTTTATTTACCAAAAAGTCAATACATTTAACATACTTGTAAAGAAAACGTAATAATTTTGTAATACTAGACTTTCATCTCATTTTTTCGTATTTTAGCCATAAAAAAACCATCGGCTTTCTCATTTTGATACACTTGTATCAATTTTACTATTTCGAAATTTGTATTATTTTTGATAAATTTGTAAATCATGTCCTCATTTTCTTTTTTTAGAATGCTGCAAGTTGAATAAACCAATTCTCCCCCTTTTTTTACATATTTGGAACAATTTTCTAATATTTTCTCTTGTATTTTGGTAATCTCTTCTATATCCTCTTTTTTTCTTTTCCATTTAATATCTGGTTTTCTTTTTAACACTCCAATCCCTAAGCATGGCACATCTAATAAGATTTTATCAAAATATTCAGCATATTTTTCTTCATATAACATGGCATCTTTTACTTCTGTTTTAATCATCGAAATTCCCAATCGACTGGCTGCTTTTTCAACCAATTTCACTCTATGTTCATGTAAATCCCATGCCTTAATTTCGCCTTGATTTTTCATTAGTTCTGCCATATAAGTTGTTTTTCCTCCTGGGCTACTACAGGCATCTAATACTTTTTCATTTGGCTGAGGACTCAACATTTCAGGTATCCATCCTGCTACTTCATCTTGAACTGTAAATTTTCCTTCTTGGAAACATTTTAGTTTCTCTATATTTTTTGCTCCTTCTAGGAATAAAAAATTTTCAGATTCTCCTTTTTCTACCTGTATTCCTTGTTTCCCTAATTCTTCTATTAAAGTTGATGCCTCTGTCTTCAACGTATTTACTCTAATACACACTTTAGGTCTTATATTGGAATTTTGACAAATTTGTTCTACTTTCTCTACGGTATTCTCGTTTAATAATTCTTCTACCAACCACATCGGCATAGATGTTGTTTTTGAAATTCTTTCAGCATCATTTTGGATTTCAAAAAAAGCTTTATAATCTTCTTCACTAACTTTTCTAAGAATCGCATTGACAAAATTGCTGCTTGCCTTATGTCCGTATCTTTTGGCTAAATTAACCCCTTCATTAACAGCAGCTGACTTGGGAACCTTATCTAAAAACAAAATCTGATACGCACTCATTCTCAAGATATTTAAAATCCATGGAGATATTTTTTGGATTCTAATATTAGAATATTTCTTTATGATTTCATCTATTGTTAGTTTCCAAGAAATTGTCCCATAAACAATCTCTGAAATAAAACCAACATCTCTTGGCTCTATTCTCTCTTGCCTTTTTCTTGCTTGTCTTAAAGCTTCATCTAATGCAATATTGGAATAAGCCCCATTTTTATCAACATCGTAAAGCACCTTTAATGCTATTTCTCTTACTCTATCCATCCTATTTTCCCCTTCTTTGTTCCTGCTAGTTCCAAAGGTTTAATGGAAACACTCTAACTCTACTTTTTTAATCATATGATATATAAAAATACAGTGACGCGCAGTTTGGAAGGACTCCCATTCTTATAGTACAAATAGATTAATTCTATTATTTATGAATTGTAAAAAACTTGTTTTATGATTTGTCCGACCAGCAAGGAACGAAATTTTTATATATCATATGATTAAAAATTTAATATTACGTGTCCCCATTAAACCTTTGGAACTAGTAGGAACATTTTTAATATTTTTTACGATTATACAATTTTTTAATAAAATTTTCCACTCGTTCTGTATATTTTTTCTAAATTCCGGAAAAGATACTTGTAAAAGATTTTTTGGAGGTCGATTATGGATATAAAAAAACATTTAATCATAACTGGTAATTCTACTGTTTCCTGGAAGGATGCTATTGTAAAAGCAATTTCAGAAGCTTCCAAGACCATTGACTATTTATCAGAAGTGAAAATTTTAGAACAACGAGCTAGCATTGATGGCAATAAAATCATTGAATATTTTGTAGATTTAGATATTAGCTTTACGCTTGATTTAAATAGAAAAAGAAATTAATTAGGAGGTATGTATGAGTACGAACCCATTAGAAACCAAACAAACTTATCAAGACTATGTTGATAAAAAATCCCCTAACTCACCCCTTTTAAAAAACTGCTTCAATGCTTTTTGGGTAGGAGGACTAATCTGCACCATTGGACAAGTTATCCTTAATATATGTAAAGAAAGAGGATTTGATACACAAACTTCAGGTACAATTGTTTCCATTTTATTAATTGGAATCTCTGCCTTTTTAACTGGCTTAAATTTATTCAATAAAATAGGAAAATTTGCGGGAGCTGGTTCTTTAATTCCTATCACAGGATTTGCTAATTCGATTGTATCACCTGCTATGGAATACAAATCAGAAGGATATGTGATGGGAGTTGGCGGTAAAATGTTTACTGTTGCTGGACCCGTTCTAGTATTTGGTATATCGGCATCTATCTTAGTAGGAATTGTATTTTTAATATTTAATACACAAAGCATGACTTTAGTTTAAGGAGGTAATATTTTGGAAAAGTTAGGAAAACAAACTATAAAATTTAATACGCCACCAACAATCTTAGACTGTGCATCAATTGTTGGTCCCAAAGAAGCACAAGGTCCTTTGGCTAAATATTTTGACCAGACTTTAGATGACGAATTTTGGGGTGAAAAAACTTGGGAAAAAGCTGAAAGCAAAATTATAAAAGAAACTGTCAATACAGTTATTTCTAAATCTGGTGTATCGGCTAACGAAATTGATTGTATGTTTGCAGGAGATTTATTAAATCAATGTATTTCTTCTAGTTTCGGTTTAAGAGAATTAAGTATTCCATTTTTTGGTGTATTTGGTGCTTGTTCTACTTTTGTAGAATCCATGTGTTTAGGTGCTATGGCTATTGAAAGTTTTGCTAGTAACGTATTATGTGCTACATCCAGCCATTTCTGTAGTGCTGAAAAACAATTTAGATTTCCATTAGAATTAGGAAACCAAAGACCTCCTACAAGTCAATGGACAGTCACTGGCTCAGGTGCAGCTATTTTAACAAAAGAAGGACAAGGTCCTTATATTACTCACATCACACCAGGAAAAATTGTAGACATGGGAATCAAAGATGCCAACAACATGGGTGCTGCTATGGCACCAGCTTTTACCGATACTTTAATCACTCACTTTTTAGACACAGGTAGAAACCCTAGTTATTATGATGCTATCATTAGTGGAGATTTAGGGCATATTGGAAAAGACATTGCTATTGATATTGCAAAATCACAAGGTTACAATATTAAATCAAATTATAATGATTGTGGGGTTTTAATGTTTGATAAAAACGCACAAGATACCCATTCTGGTGGTAGTGGTTGTGCTTGTTGCGGAACGGTATTTTCAGGTTATTTCTTTAAACAATTGAAAGAAAACAAAATGAAAAAAATACTACTAATTGCAACAGGAGCTTTAACAAATTCAACGACTTCTCAACAAGGAGAATCCATTCCAGGAATCGCACATGCAGTTAGCATAGAAATGTAGGACACGAGGACATGGGGACGTAGATAATGTCCCTTACTATTCAAACAGGGACATTATCTACGTCCCCATGTCCTATTTTCTATTTGAAGAAAGGAGCAAATTTTATGGATGTTAATTGGGTTAATGTTTTTGATTGGACCATGTTATTAAAATGCTTTATAACTGGTGGTATCATTTGTATCATTGGACAGATTCTAATTGATAAAACAAAACTTACACCAGCTAAAATATTAGTTATCTTTGTTACAGCAGGTGCTGTACTAGGTGGTCTAGGAATCTATCAATACTTAGTTGATTTTGCAGGTGCTGGTGCCACAGTTCCTTTAACTGGTTTTGGCTATAATCTTGCAAAAGGTGCAATAGAAGGAGCTCAACAAACTGGTTTAGTTGGTTGCTTTACTGGTGGTGTCAAAGCTGCTGCCGGTGGTATTGCAGCTGCTGTATTCTTTGGCTATTTAGCTTCTTTAATTTCAAAACCTAAAATGAAAAAACAATAGAACAACAGTGGCATGATTAAAATTCTTTGACCTTTTAGATTAGTTTTCATGCCACGCCTGTTGTTCGCTCGCGAAAATTCTGTAAGAATTTTCTGTGGAATGTGTTTTGTTATATAGAAAAATCTAAGATTTTTCTATATAACAAAAAAAGCATATTGATTATGCTTTTTTTGCTATTTCAGCAATCTCTGTAAATGCTTTTGGGTCTGTCACAGCGATTTCTGCTAACATCTTTCTATTAATCATAACATTTGCTTTCTTTAAACCTGCAATCATTTTACTATAAGTTGTTCCATTCATTCTTGCTGCTGCATTAATTCTTGCTATCCATAATTTTCTAAAATTACTTTTTTTATCTTTTCTTCCTACATAAGCATAAGCCAATGATTTCATAACTGCTTGATTTGCATTTCTAAATCGATAACTTTTTGCTCCATAATATCCTTTTGCTTGTTTTAATATTTTTTTATGTCTTGCTCTTGTTGTTCTAGCTGTTTTTACTCTTGCCATTTATTT
>CAOKVW010000035.1 GCA_948472955.1 uncultured Clostridium sp.
ATTATGGGGCTTCCAACGGGAATTGAACCCGTGACCTCTACCTTACCAAGGTAGCACTCTACCAACTGAGCTATGGAAGCATGTCTGAAATTTATTATACAACAAGAAATTGAAAAAGTAAATAATTTCTATTGACTTTTTTCAAAAAACATATTAAAATTATTTCATAAGCAAAAGCGAGTAAGAGAAAAGTAAGGTAGAGGTTGCTTAAAGAGAGAATTAGCCAATTGGCTGGAAGCTAATTCAAGAAAACCTATCTGAAAAACTAACTCTTCATGAGCTTCTAGTGAACAAGCTAGACGGAAAAGAACCGTTATCTTCTTAGAATTAAGTAAAAAATAGGATGGAACCGTGTAAATAAAGCACTCCTATGGATAGTATATAATCCATTGGAGTGTTTTTTAAGTTAGCCGTTCGAGCAAAGCGAGTTACGGATAACTTATGCAATTGACCAAAGGGAGATTGTAAACATTAAAAGGAGGAATTTTTATGATAAAAGTTACGTTAAAAGATGGCTCAATATTAGAAATTAAAGAAGGAAATTCTATATTAGAAATAGCCAAAACCATTAGTGAAGGACTAGCTAGAAATGCCACTTGTGGAGAAATAGATGGAGAGATAAAAGATTTAAGATATGAAATAAAACAAGATTGTAATTTAGTCATTCATACCTTTCAAAATGATGACATAAATGGAAAAAAGGCATATTGGCACACTACTTCCCATATTTTAGCACAAGCCGTAAAAAGACTATTTCCACGAGCTAAAATTGCGATAGGACCAGCCATTGATGAAGGATTCTATTATGATTTTGATGTAGAAAAGCCTTTTACCGATGAAGATAAAGCCAAAATAGAAGAAGAAATGAAAAAAATCATAAAAGAGGATATACCAATCCAAAGATTTTCTTTACCAAGAAAAGAAGCATTAGAACTTATGAAAGACGAACCCTATAAAGTAGAATTAATTCAAGACTTACCAGAAGGAGAAGAAATTAGTTTTTACCAACAAGGGGATTTTACCGATTTATGTGCAGGACCTCACTTAGAAAGTACAGGAAAAGTAAAAACCGTTAAAATCTTATCTTCATCAGGTGCTTATTGGAGAGGGAGCGAAAAAAATAAAATGTTACAAAGAATTTATGCCATTTCTTTCCCAAAAGCAAGCATGTTACAAGAACATTTAGATTTCTTAGAAGAAGCCAAACAAAGAGACCACAGAAAAATAGGAAAAGACTTGGAAATATTCATGACGCATCCATTAGTAGGGGCAGGTCTTCCTATGTATCTACCAAATGGTGCAACCATCAGAAGATTATTAGAAAGATATATTCAAGACAAAGAAATAGCATTGGGTTATAACCATGTTTATACACCATCACTTGCTAATGTGGATTTATATAAAACATCAGGGCATTGGGAACACTACAAAGAAGATATGTTTCCTGTTATGAAAATGGAAAATGAAGAAATGGTTTTAAGACCAATGAACTGTCCACATCATATGTTGGTTTATAAAAATAAACTACATTCTTATCGAGACCTACCAATTCGAATTGGTGAATTGGCTCATGATTTTCGTTATGAATCCAGTGGTAGTGTTTGTGGCTTAGAAAGAGTGCGTCAAATGTGCCAAAACGATGCTCATCTATTTGTTAGACCAGACCAAATCAAAGAAGAAGTAGGAAAAGTTTTAAAATTAATCGTAGAGGTCTATCAAAAAGATTTCGGCTTTCCAGCAGAAGCCTTCCAGTATAGATTATCTCTACGAGACAAAAACAATCAAGAAAAATACATTGACAATGACCAAATGTGGGAAACAGCAGAAAGTCAGTTAAGAGAAATTTTAACAGAATTAGAAATCCCATTCTACGAAGCAGAAGGAGAAGCAGCTTTCTATGGACCTAAAATTGACATCCAAATAAAAACAGCCTTAAATCATGATATAACCATACCAACTTGTCAATTAGATTTTGCCTTACCAGAAAGATTTGAATTAGAATATATCGGGGAAGATGGGGAAAAACATAGACCAGTCGTAATCCATAGGGCTATCTTAGGAAGTTCAGACCGCTTTATCTCTTTCTTATTAGAAGAAACAAAAGGATTTCTTCCAACGTGGTTGGCACCAACTCAAGTTAAAATACTGCCAATTACCGATAATCAACATGAATATGCTTATCAATTAAAAGAAAAATTTGTGCAAGAAGGAATTCGTGTAATAGTAGACGATAGAAATGAAAAAACAGGCTATAAAATTAGAGAAGCCCAACTAGAAAGAGTTCCTTATATGTTAGTAGTAGGAGCAAAAGAAATAGAAGAACATACCGTTGCCGTTCGTTCGAGAGAAGAGGGAGACGTGGGAACCATGACAGTAGAAGAATTCACAGAAAAAATAGTAAAGGAAATTCAAAATAAAACGAAATAGGATAGACCTGTCCCAAAAGTAGCCAAAAAGGGTATAGTGGGGTCTGTCCCAGAACACGACAAAAAGGGTATGATGGTGCCTGTCCCAGAACATACCAAAACACACCAAAAAAAGGAGAAGATTATTTATGAAAATAGGTATTGTAGGTCTACCAAATGTGGGCAAGAGTACGATGTTTAATAGTATTACAAAAGCAGGAGCAGAATGTGCAAACTATCCGTTTTGTACCATAGAGCCAAATGTAGGAGTAGTTCCTGTGCCAGACGAAAGATTAGACGAATTGACAAAAATGTATCAGCCACAAAAAACAACGCATGCTGTGATTGAATTTGTTGATATTGCAGGACTTGTGAAAGGTGCAAGTAAGGGAGAAGGATTGGGAAATAAATTTTTATCTCATATTCGTGAGACAGATAGTATTTGTGAAGTAGTTCGATGTTTTGATGATTCTAATGTAGTTCATGTAGATGGAAGCGTTGACCCAATTCGAGATATTGAAACCATTAATTTGGAATTGATTTTTGCAGATATTGAGACAGTTAATAAGAGATTAGAGAAAGCCAGAAAAAATTTAAAAGCTGACAAAAAATTCCAACAAGAAATTGATTTATTAGAAAAAATAAAAGAAAATTTGGAAAATGGAATTTCAGCAAGAGCCATTGATTTTAATGAGGAAGAACAAATTTTAGTGAAAGATATGTTTTTACTTACTACCAAACCTATTTTATACATTGCTAATATTTCAGAAGAACAACTAGAAAATGCCGAAAATGATGAAATGGTACTAAAAGTAAAAGAATATGCAGCAAAAGAAAAAGCAGAGGTAATACCATTGTGTGTGAAGATAGAAGAGGAATTGTCTGGTTTAGAAGATGAGGATAAAAAAGAAATGCTAGAAGCACTTGGATTAGAAGAATCTGGCTTAGATAAAGTCATTAAAAAGAGTTATGATTTACTAGGTCTTATGTCATTTTTAACAGCAGGTGAACCAGAGGTAAGAGCTTGGACGATTCAAAAAGGAACCAAAGCGCCACAAGCAGCGGGAAAGATTCATTCTGATATAGAGAGAGGTTTTATTAAAGCAGAGATAGTTTCTTATTCTGATTTGATGAAAATTGGCTCTATGGTAAATGCCAAAGAAAAGGGATTAGTCCGTTCCGAAGGAAAAGAATACATCATGCAAGATGGGGATATTGTCTTATTTAAGTTTAATGTGTAAAAAACGTAATCAAGTTGTAATAAAAATGTAAATTAAAAATAGAAAAAAAGTATTGACATATTTTTATTTTAAGTATACAATTAAAATTGTAAACAAGAGAAATTAATATTTATATATTTTTTGTAAAAATCACTTGAATTATACATAAAAAAGTGGTATAATTCAAAGCGATTGTAAGAATACTAATAGAAAATGTATAAAAAAGTAAGGAGAATTGATATGAAGAAATCAAATTTAATCAAGTTATTTTCAATTTTATTAATGAGTATAATGGTAATCATGTTCACTACTAACGTATGGGCAGAGGACAATGATTTTACTACATTACCAGTTAATACCAATAATACACCTAATACCAATTCAAATAATAACAATGCTAATACAAATAGTAATATACCAAGCAACAATTCTAATACCAATAGAAGCAATATCAATAGTGCTAATATCAATTCAAATAATACCAATAATGCAAACAATTCAAATAATTCAAGTATATACAATAATACTAATTTACCAAAAACAGGAATCGAGGATTCTATCCCAGTAGCTATGTTAGTAGTAATATTTGGAATATCAGCTATTTATGCTTACAAGAAAATTAGAGATTATAGAAATATATAAATACCATAAAAAAGCTTTTTATCAAAGCTTTTTTTGTTTTGCCTTTAAAATGATACGATTGAAATTAAAATTATTACAAGTAACAAGTGTCAAAGTTCTGTCATTTTCTTCATAATCAAAAACAGGGGAGAGATTAGTATCTTCTACCTCATATATATCATAAACCAGATAAATATATTGAGAACCACTTGAATCAAAAATATAAATCTCGTCATCCAGAGACAAAGTAGACAACTTACTAAAAAACAGAGAGTTGTCATAGTTGTGCCCAGCAATACATATATTTCCATTTACATCAGGAGTATCTCCATAAAATTTACAAGGTGCAATTTTTAAAAGTTCTTCTGTTAGATAAGAAAATACAGGATAATATAAATTGATTTTTGGTATTTGAATAATACCGGAACAAACCATTAAAAAGTTCTTGCTGGTCTTGTTGAGAGGTACTATATAATCTATGAATATTATAATTCGTAATTAAATCATTGGATAGATTTTCCTGTTGCTCCAAGTAATAGAAATATAAGCCTCCAGAGAAAATTGATACCACGAGGATAAGAAGGGAAAAAACAAATTGGAATCGAAACCAATTTCTTCTAACAGGCAAATTAGGAGTTGTATCTGGAAAATAAGGCTGTACAGGTGTTTCTTGTTGGCTTAATTTTATGCTTAAAATTTGATTCACATTTTTCTTTAATCCAGTACTTAAAATCTGATTTATATTTTTCTTTAATTTCGTATCCAAAATTTGATTCATAACAAATTTATTGTGTACCAAAAAATAAGAAAAAATACCTTATGAAAAAAAGGTATTTTTCTTGGCATTTTTGGCTAATTGCGGCATTATTTCAAATTTAATTTCAAAACAAGTAAAATCATATAATTCATTTTCCTGTAAACAATCTAAATAAATATCCAGTTCATCTAAATTCCTACAAGCTGCAATAATAATAGGATTTAATTCATATTGAAACATCAATTCTAATCCTAAATCTAGAGCTTTTGTGATAGAACCTTTTTCTTTTTCTCGAATGAAATAAAAACCTTCTCTAAATCTAGCCAGTGTGGAATTTTTAAATTTATTTAAAGGAAGGACATATAAGTGATTCACGACATCTTGTAGTGTCTGATAGGAAGATTTATCAGATTCATAAATACTTTTGATATCTGAATAAAAGAAAGGCAAATAGGCTTTTTGGTCTTTTTCAGAAATAATTAAAGTATTGTTATCATGAGGTTCTAATTCAATATCTATTCTTTTGGTTTCTTGGATAAGAGTATCTCTTTTTGCTTTCTTATTTAAAGTTAATTCCGTAGCTAAATTTAAAACCACAATACTTTTATTTTCAAACAGTAAAATTTTATCCAATAAAGAATCTCTTTGCCTATTATATTCCACTAAATTTGCTTTTATTTCATTTTTATTATTTTGATTATCCTTATCATATAAAGCGATGGTTTCGTTCAAATTTTTTTCTAATTTAGAAGCAAGTACCTGAATAGCATTGATATCTTCAAATAATTTTTTCAAAGAAGATAGAGTATCATAAAAATTATCCAAATTTTTTTTATGGATAGAGGAAGCTGTTTCAACCATATTGGTCGTAATGGATGAAAGATTTATTTTTTTATTTTCATATAATTTTAGGATTTGTTCGATATGTTCTTTTTCTTTTTTTAAAGTGTCAATTGAATTCGTTTCTATAAAATCATCTAACATGTCAAAATGATAAAAAAGCATAGTACCCTCCAAAATCTTTTGTAATATTATTTTCTCTCTTTCTATTATAACAGAAAAAAACGTAAAAAATATTACATTTTTGTTACATCTGATAGAAGATAAACAATTGATGTAAGTTATATTTATCAATAAATACGGATATAATAATTAAGGAATGGAGGAGATAACTATGTTAAAAATGAAAGAATTACCGTATCCAATGAATGCTTTGGAACCGTATTATTCAGCAGAGATGTTAGATTTACACTACAATATTCTATACAAAGGATATATAGACAATACCAATCAAACAGAAGAAAAATTAGAACAAGCTAGGAAAAATAATGACTTTTCTAATATTAAATGTTTGGAAAAAAATTTGAGTTTTTTTGGTTCTGGTGCTATTTTGCATGAATTATTTTTTGATAATATGGGACCAGCGGTTCCAACGGAACCAAGTACAGCATTAATGGAACAAATTGTAAAAAATTTTGGAAGTTACGATAATTTTAAAAATCAATTTAGTGCAGCAAGTACAGCAGTAGAAGCTTCTCGGTTGGTGTTTGCTCGTGTGGGTTCCCAAATGGAGTAAACTTGAAATATTACAATGTGAAAAACATCAAAATCTTACCTTGTGGGGTTGTCAACCATTGCTTGTCTTGGATATGTGGGAACATTCTTATTATCTTCAATATAAGACGAAAAGACCAGATTATGTTCAGGCTTTTTGGAATATTGTTAATTGGAATGAAATCAATAAACGTTTTTCAAAAATATAATAAACCTTTCATTATTTCAAGTTTCGACTTTTTGCAAGTGAGGGTGGTCATATATCATTTTTGCAACACTGCGTAAGCGACCAAACGAGTGAAGCGAGTGCGATTGGAGCAACTTACAGACTAGTATATTTTATTCTGGAAGTTGCGACACACAAAGTGTAAAAAAATGATATATGACCACCCTCACTTGCAAAAAGTCGAAACTTGAATTCATTATTAATTGCCTTTTTTCATAATTTATGGTAAATTATGGAGAGAGGTGAAAAAATATGTTAGAAAACATTGAGGTTTTAAATCATAACTGCATTCGATTTAAAAAAGAAAAAATTATCTATACAGACCCATTTCAATTAAACAGTGAATATCAAGATGCCGATATTATCTTAATTACACACTCTCATTATGACCATTTTTCAGAAGAAGATATTGAAAAAGTAAAAAACAAAAATACGATTATTTGTGTTACAGAAGACTTACAAGACAGAGCATTAGCATTAGGCTTTTCAAAAGAAAAGATTATCCTCGTAAAACTAAATCAAACGTATCAAATTTTAGGCATTGAAATAAAAACCATTCCAGCTTATAATACCAATAAAAAATTCCACCCAAAAGAAAATAATTGGGTAGGGTATTTGCTAAATTTACAAGGTAAAGTATATTATGTGGCTGGAGATACTGATATAACGGAAGAAAATAAAATAACTCATTGTGATGTTGCTTTTGTTCCAGTAGGTGGAACGTATACGATGGATAGCAAAGAAGCAGCAGAATTAGTGAATGAAATAAGACCAACAATTGCAGTTCCTGTACATTATGGAAGTGTTGTGGGAACAGAAGAAGATGCGGAAATGTTTGTGCAAAGTTTAGAAAAAGGAATCGATGGAAGAATTCTTATGAATTAGAAATTAATTAATTCATACATTCCTAAAATCATAAAAATCACATAGCAACCAACCAAAGAAAATGGCAATTTAAAACCAGTTGCTCGATGGAGTTGAAAAAAGCTAACGCAAAAATTAAACACTTCGCTAATCATAATAGCCAAAAGGTAACCAGTCAAACCAAAAGAAGGCAACAGAAAATACAAAGCAGTAATCGTTAATACTAAATCTAAAATATTACAAACCATAACCCCAAATTGTTGATTAAGTCCTTTTAACATGCTATCTACAATGTTATCTGGGTACATAAATAAAATAAGGGGAGAAAGGATTTTAATGTATTTTGCACACGATAAATTTTGAAATATCATAAGGCTAATTTCGTTGGCAAAGAAAAAGAAAATCATAGAAATACTAATAGAGAATAGGGAGGTAGCCCAAAATACCTTTTGGCAGACCTGTAATATTCTCTTTTTATATTGATTTGCCATTAAACTAGCAAATTCAGGTATGAGTAAATTACTAAAAGATAGAATAAACACATTCGGAAATAGAAGAACCGACATGGTCATGCCATTGATTTTTCCATATTCAGACAAGGCGATACTATAAGGAAATCCAAATAATACTAATCGACTAGGAATCATAAATTGTTTTAAAGTCGACAAACCAGAGCGAATATAGGAAGTAATAGAAACAGGTAATGTTATTTTAAAAATTCTTCTTTTAAAAGTAATATTCGTAATTGCTCTTTTGCAATAGTTAAGTTTATCTATTTGATATAAAGCTAGTAGTAGTGAACAAGAGCAAATTTCAGAAATGACATCTGCTAAAATCAAGCAAATACAAATAGATTCTACCGTCTGATTGGCATAAAAGTTCAATAATAAAATAGTAGCAAATATTTTAATAAGCAATTCGAATACTTGGGAAATAGCACTTTTATAGGCTTTTCTGACAGCAGAAAAGTAGCCATTTATCACACTGGAAACAGCAATAAAAGGTAAGCCAATGGCAATAAAATAAAGAGGCACACAAGATACGGCTGATTGTAACCAATTTTGTGAGATGATAGGAGAGAAAAATAAAATTAATAAACTACTACCTAGTCCCAATAGCAAGGAAAAGAAAAGACAACTTTTAACAGCTTTTAAACCATTTAAAAAGTTTCCCTTTGTAAATTGTTCCGAAACAAGACAGGTACAAGCAAGACTTAGTCCAGAAGTAGCAAACGTGATAGCAAATAAGTACACAGACATAACTAAACTAAATACACCAACCGCTTCTGAACCAATTTTATTGGAAACATATAAATTAAATACCATTCCTATGCTTTTCATGGTAAAGGCTGTGATAGTTAATATCATTCCATTGATGAAAAAGATTTTTGTTTTTTTCAAAATATCACCATTAAATATGTATGATTTTTTTATGCAAATATGTGTAAAGTACTGGAAATGATATATTTTTTATGATATAAAGAAGGTAACATAGAAATAGGAAAAAAGGAAGAAAAAGATATGGAAATATGGGATATTTTAGATGGCGATGGAAAACCAACAGGAAAAACTATGATAAAAGGGGAAAATATTCCAGAAGGACAATATCATTTAGGAGCAGATATTTGGATTATTAATTCAGAAAATAAAATTCTTATTCAAAAACGTTCTCCTCAAAAAGTATTGTCTCCTAATGTATGGGCTATGACAGGTGGTTCTGTCATAAAAGGTGAAAGTAGTCGTCAAACAATTGAAAGAGAAACAATGGAGGAACTTGGTATAAAACTAAATACGGAGAAAGCACAATTACTAAAAAGAATTAAAAGCGACGATGTATGGATTGATACTTATTTTATCAAACAAGATATTGATTTACGAAAAATTAAAATGCAAGAAGATGAGGTATGTGATATTAAATGGGCAACTTATGATGAGATTGAACAAATTTTTCAAGAAGGAAAATTTATGCGTAATCGATGGGAATTCGTTCGAGATATTATAAAAGATTTTATACAACATAGTTAGAAGAAATAAAAAAGAGGAGGAAAATAAAAAATGAAAGTGATAACAGGTTGTGTGATTAGAAAAGGCAACAAAATATTAATGGTAAAAGAAGCAAAAAAGCACTGTTATGGACAATGGAACTATCCAGCAGGGATGTTAGAAGAGGGAGAAAAAATAACAGAAGGAGCCCTTCGAGAAACCTTAGAAGAAACCGGCTGTCAAGTAAAACTAACAGGAGTTTTACCAATTATTAGTTTTTCTTCAAAAGAAGAAAATTATATTATAATAAGATTTACAGCAGAAATAATCAAAGAGGACATTTCATTTGACGAACAAGAAATATTAGAGGTTAAGTGGATTGACATAGAACAAATTAAAAACATGAAAAAAGAAGAATTAAGAGGATATGATGTTAATATAAAACTAATTCATGATTTAGAAAACAATCATATCTATCCATTAGAAATATTTGATACAAATCATTACAATTCTTAAAAGAAGGAGTTTGAAACATGAAAATAGGAATGGATATAGATGGTGTCATATTAGACTATGAAAGGGTTCTAAGAACCTATGGAGACTTATATGACTTTATAGAATTAAAAAAAGACGGTTTAATTCATAGAAACGAACATTATTTAAGAAATCGATATGATTGGACAGAAGAAGATAGAACCAATTTCATCCATCAATATTTCCTAAAGTTAGCCAAACAGGCAGAATTCATACCAGGTGCTAAACATGTAATAGAGTTTTTACAACAAGATGGACATGAATTAATTATTATTTCTGCAAGAGGAGCAACCGTAGAAGGCATGCAAGAGGTAGCAAAAGAACAATTTAAACAGCAGAATATTAGTTTTTCAAAATATTATTGGAAGCAACTAGATAAGTTAGAAATTGCTAAAAGCGAAAATTTAGACTACATGATAGATGATAATTTTGATATTTGTAAAAACTTATCTGAAAATGGAATTAAGACTATTTATTTTAGAGATAAAGATATGAAAAAGCTAGAAAATGAAAATGTGATAGAGGTAAGTAACTGGGGAGAGATTTATAGGATTATAAAAAACAGAAAATAAACAAAAACAGCTTTCAAAATTTACATAATTTCATATTATATATAAATATAATATGAAAGGAGGATTCAATCAATTTTGGAGGTAAAAGACAAAAAGATAGGATTTGTGCTAACTGGTTCCTTTTGCACCTTTCGAAAAACCATACCAAAAATGAAAGAACTAATTGGAAAAGGAGCAGAAATAGTTCCAGTCATGTCATACAATGCTTATTCAATGGACACAAAATTTGGAAAAGCAAAAGATTTCATAGAAGAAATAGAGAACATAACAGGCAAAGAGATTATCCATACGATTCCAGATGCAGAACCCATTGGACCCAAAAAATTAACAGACATTATGGTCATAGCACCCTGTTCACGGAAACACCATGTCAAAACTAGCCTGTGATATTATTGACACACCAGCTACCATGGCAGCAAAATCACACTTAAGAAATCGGTTATCCATTAGTAATTGCTCCGTCCACTAACAATGGATTAAGTGGAAATGCTGAAAATTTAGGAAGATTATTAAATAGAAAAAATTATTATTTTGTACCATTTCGACAAGATAACCCGATTACCAAACCAAGGTCCATTGTATTTGATTTTGAATATCTGATAAAGACGATAGAGTATGCTTTAGATGGTGAACAAATTAGTCCAATATTATTATAAGTAAGTAAGATAGAGTATTTTGTAAAATATTCTATCTTTTTTTTATAACATATGATATACTCATCTAAATCAAGGAGGAACACATGAAAGACAAACTTAATATTGAGATGATATTTGCTTATTTCATCTTATACAGTTTTTTAGGCTACCTAATAGAAACCGTATTTGGTATTTTAACAACTGGTCTATGGCAATGTAGACAAAGTTTCTTATATGGACCATTTTTACGGAATTTATGGGGTAGGAGCTGTTATGATTATTGTACCATCACAATATTTCAACCAAAACCATTTTACATTATTCTTGGGTGGCTATTTAATAGGCTCCATAACCGAATACCTAACTAGCTTTTTAGTAGAACTGGTATTACACACGAAATGGTGGGATTATAGTAATAACATCTTAAATCTTAATGGAAGAGTTTGTCTATTGTATTCTGTTTTTTGGGGCATTTTAACGATATTTTTAGTAAAGAAATTAAATCCTTTTTTGAACAATATCTTAAACAAAATAAAAATTAAAATATCACATAAATTGGCGAAGGCATTTCTTTCTTTTCTTGTTATTTTTCTGATGTTCGATTGTGTCCTAACTTGTTATGCTCAAGATTTATTTGTCACAAGAATGGTGATTCGCAACCATATAAAAACAGAAGATTTTGCAAGAAGGGAAGAGGTTTATCTAAAATTGCAGGAAAAAGATTCTTTGCTTGCTTTTATTGATACGTATTGGAATGATGAAAAAATGATAAAGACTTTTCCTAATATGAAGATTGAAGATGTAGATGGCAATGTTATCTATTTGGATAGTTTGTTGCCAAAGATACAGCCTTATTATAGGAAAATATTTGAAAAATAAGTTTTATCAAATTATATAATATCTATTGTAAAAAATGTAAATATTTGTTATTATATTACAGTAGTGCCATCCATACACCTTATAAGTCAAAAGAGATGCAGGATTTGGCACACCTGCCAAATAACCAACGGATAAAAGGACTATGGAAACATAGTCCTAAATTGTTAAGAATGACATAGGAGGTCACAATGAAAATATATTTATTAAGACATGGTCAAACGGATTGGAATAGAGATGGAAAATTTGCTTACAACGAAAAACTCAAACTAAACGAAACTGGCATAAAACAAGCAGAAGCAGCAAGAAAAATACTAGAAAATATAGATTATGATTTAGTAATAGCATCTCCGTTTATACGAGCAAAAAGGACAGCTGAAATTGCAAATAATGGAAGAAAAAACTTAATGATAGATGATAGATTAAGAGAAAGAAATGCTGGTATTTTAGATGGACAATTGCTTACCAATGTAAATCTTAAAGGTTTTTATGATTATTATCAAAATTTAGAATTTGAAGGAGCAGAAAATATACAAGATTTTTGCAAAAGAGTGTGGAATTTTTTAGAAGATATAAAAGTAAAATATAAAGATAAAACAATTTTATTAGTCACTCATAATATTGTAATAAGAGCAATAAAGGCTCATATTTTAGGAATTCCTGCTGATGGCAATATACAGAATTATGGAATAAAAAATGGAGAAATAGAAGAATATATTATTTAAAATCATAGAAATCTAAAAAAACGAACATTTTTTTGAAAAAAGTATTGACAAAGAAAAAATGTTCGTATATAATTATCTCAACAAGCAAACAAACTTTCTAAAAAGGAGATGGTTATATATGAAAATAAAAATCGTAAACAAAAAGAAATTTATTAGGAGTCTATTAATTTTAGTAGGATTAATTCTTCTTATGGTATTAGGAATGAATCGAACTTATTCCAAAACAGAAATAGCCTATCGAGAAGACTATATTATAAAAGGAGATACTTTATGGTCTATTGCCGAAAAAGAAGCTATGACAAATGAATACTATAAAAATAGAGATATTAGAGAGGTTATGTATGAAATTAAGGAAATCAATCATCTTTCAGATGGCAATTTAGAGATTGGACAAAAAATATTAATTCCAAGCATCTAAAAAGATTGCCTTTTAGGCAATCTCCTATATATCAGCCAATGGATTACTTTCCACAGCATTACGAACTTGGTCATTACTAACATGAGTATATATTTCAGTAGTAGCAATACTTTCATGTCCTAATAATTCTTGAAGAGCTCTAATATCAACTTGTCCATATTGATACATCAAAGTAGCAGCGGTATGTCTTAATTTATGAACAGAATATTTTTTAGTATCTAAGCCAGCACATTGTAGTTGTTTACTAACAACATTTTCTACCGTTCGATTACTAATTCTAGTTTTCCTTTCACTTAAGAAAAGTGCTTTTTCAGAATATTTATTGTCATGCTTGATGCCTTCTTTTGGTCGTACCTCTAAATAGTCAGCAATTGCTTTCATACAAGCTTTATTTAAGTATATCGTTCTTTCTTTATTTCCTTTACCAATTACATTTAATTTGCAATCCTCAAAATCAATATCTTGAAGGTTAATACCCACTAATTCAGAAAGACGCATGCCACAATTTAAAAATAAAGTAATAATCGCATAATCTCTTTCACTATTTCGATTATCTTCATTCGAGGTAACATCTAATAATTTTCTACTATCTTCTAAAGAAAGATATTTTGGTAGTCTTTTATCTAATTTTGGCGTTTCTAAATCTTGTGCTGGATTCACATCTATTAATTTAGCTTTCCTACTTAAATATTTAAAAAAAATACGGATAGTAGAAACTTTTCTAGCTCTTGTAGTTGCTTTGCTATGATACTCACGTGTTAAATAAGAAATAAAAGCATGAATATCGTCTAGGGTAATCTTTTTTATGGTATCGATTGTCATATCATCAATTTTAATTTCTTTCAAATCTGTCTCATCTGTCAAATGGAAATGCAATTTGATAAATCTTAAAAACATCATTAAATCATAGTTATATTCTTTTATACTATTAGGTGATTTATTTAAAATAGTAACCGAGTAATCCAAAAAAGAATTTAAAAACTCAGGGTTATCCTCTCGACGAATCATAAATATCCTTCCTTTCAATTTTCTATTATTTAGTTGTTTGGAAAAGAATTGTCATTTGGCTAGGCGCACGAGTTTTTAATTTATGAGGTGTGCGTGGGCACGTTGATGCTGAGGCTGTTAAAGCTCTGCTTGTTACAGCGTCAGTATGCTGTGCTTTAAATTAAAAGCGATGTGCAACAACGCCAAATAGCAATTATTTTTCAAACGATGACAAAAGTTACAATCGCATGGGCATCCAAATTATCATGTAGCACCAAATTCTCATAACACAAATTGTATTCGACATTTTTATCTGTTTTATTTAACAATACTATAATAACACTTTTATCTGGATTTTGAAAGGCAGATACACAAATATTTTCAGAAAATTTATTAAAATGAATTCTTTTGCTACCAGGTTTTACATATTTTGCCAAATGAGAAACATAATAGAAAGCAGGTGTTTTTATAAAATCTGTATTTTGTTCATTCATCATAATGAGGCTATTACAATAATTTCTAACATGATTGGGTCCACCGTTTAAAATCTAGCACCAAGTTCCAATCTATAAAAGCATTAACACCATGATTAAAATCCTCCATTATTTCATAAGCATACATTTCTGCATTAAACAGTTCATCTTGTGGTTTAAAATGAGAATAGCCAGTACAGCCTTCTGTATGAAATAAAAGTAGGGTAGGGAATAAGTGATGCAATCTTTCTAAACTATCAAAATGCCCACCAGTATACCAGTGAAAAGCAATTCCGTTTGACATACTCGAAAGCATTATTTTCAATTAGGGTTTCGATACTTCTTTCTAAAATGATGTCTTTATTATGGTCCCATATC
This sequence comes from uncultured Clostridium sp., assembly GCA_948472955.1. Classification (GTDB taxonomy): domain Bacteria; phylum Bacillota; class Clostridia; order TANB77; family CAG-508; genus CAG-269. The sequence continues at coordinate 15,228 of CAOKVW010000035.1, forward strand.
AAAAATTGTGTAGGCAAACCATTTCTTTTAAAAGTAGGATACAGATAATTTTTTAATAAATCAGATTCTTCCGCAGAAGAATAAAGACAAGATTCCCATATCTGTTTGGCATTGGGTTCATTTTGAATTGTCATATAGGAGATAGGAATACCATAACTTTGATAATGAAGGACATATTTTACTAGGTAATCTGCCCATAATTTTCGATATTGTGGCAATAACTTACCGCCACCAAACAAACGATGATTATCTTTCATAAAAGCAGGAGGTGACCAGGGAGAAGAAAGAAATTGAAGACTTTTATTTACGTTTTGAGCCGATTTAATAGTGGGGATAACATATTTTAAGTCATGCTGAATAGTAAAGTCAGATAAATTATTTTTATGCGAATACGAATAGCTTTCTAAAGAAAAATCACAACTAGCAATAGAGAGTCTAACAAACTGGTAATTCAACTTATCTTTTCCAAAATATTCTTCTAAAATTTGATGGGCAATATTTTTATCTATCGTACTTAAAATATAGCAAGAGCTTTCTGTTAAGGCTCCTCCAAATCCTAAGATTGTTTGAAAAGTGAATTCTGGATTGATACGAATGACTTGATTTTCTATGTTTTTACCGGAAGAAGAGAATTTTTTGCGAGAAGCATGAAGATATAAATTTCTTTTTAAATTTGTTTCTATTTTTTCGATTTCCATATTTGTATTTTATGC
>CAOKVW010000036.1 GCA_948472955.1 uncultured Clostridium sp.
CACAAGCAAGTACAACAGGAAATATTTATGGAATTTACGACCTAAGTGGAGGAGCTTGGGAATATGTAGCAGGTTATATTTCAAATGGAAATTCAAATTTAACCAATGGAAATTCAAATTTAACCAATGGACAATCATTTGCTTATCAAACAGCAGACCCAGAGGGATACAAAACCAAAAGTACAAAATATGCAACAGTTTATCCATATGATTCTTCTAATGATACAGATACAAATAATTATGCAACTTATAAAAATGCAGGATATGGATACGGAGATGCTATACTAGAGACATCAGCTAGAGGTAGCGGTACTACGAGCTGGTTCGGCGATTACTCTTACTTTCCGGACACGAGCACTCCGTTTTTCTTTCGTGGGGGCCTTTACTATAATGGTTCTTTTGCGGGTGCCTTCTCTTTCGTCGGGAACCCTCGGCATTGCTGTCAGCGGCGTTTCGTTCCGTGTGGTCTTGGCTCGGTGTCTAGCACTTTGATATTATAGTATTTTTAATCTTTCATTATAATCTTGAGTTTATCTTATTATTAAGGACAAAGCTCAGGATTATTTTTTGGAGATTTTTTAATCATAGTATTGGATGACTAAAATCGTTTTATAATAAACGAAAATTGATTTATCTTATTTTCACTACAAAACTTGATTCTACACAAAATAAATGATAAAATTCAGGAATAGAAAAGGTAGAAGGAGGAAAAAATGCAAGAAGTAGATATTTTATTAACTACCTATAATACGGAAACAGAATATTTAAAACAACAAATAGAAAGCATACTAAACCAAACTTACCAAAATTTTAGGCTATTGATTAGTGATGATGCTTCTACCCAAAAAGAAATAAAAGCAATGTTAGAAGAATATGAAAACAAAGATAAACGAATTACACTATATCAACAAGAAAAAAATCTAGGTTATAATAAAAATTTTGAATTCTTATTAAAACAGGCAAATGCAAAATATATCATGTTTTCTGACCATGATGATGTTTGGTATCCACAAAAAATAGAAAAAAGTTTGCAAACAATAAAAGAAGAAGATGTGGACTTGGTATATTGTAATGCCCACCAAATCAATGAAAAAGGGGAAATGATACAAACCAATTATTTTCAATATAAAAATGTACCCCTTGTGCAAGGAAAAGATAAATTAGCTATTTCTAGATGTGTTGGAATTGGGTGTTCACAAATTATAACAGATAATATAAAAGAGAAAATGATTCCATTTAAAGATGAGGTAATAGCACATGACTGGTTAGCTGCCTTTCTTGCCAACGAAGGCAAAGGAATTGCTTATATCGAAGAACCATTATTTGGTTATCGCCTTCATACCAACAATGTTTTTGGAGGAAGAAATTTAGCACAAAATTTGAATCGATGGAAAAAAGAGAATGGGACAAGTTATCTGTCTTATTTGAAATACAGAAAAGAGAAGGTAATTGATAAAGCGTACTTAGAGGGAGCAAAAATGTGCCTAGCCTATGTAACGAAGGAAGAAAATAAAGCATTTTTGGAGAAGCTAATACAATATTACAAAGGTTTAGAAAAATCGAAATATATTAATATTCATATTTTTTCTTATTTTAAATTTTTGGCTGGAAAAAATTTAGCAAGAAAGATGATGAAGGAATGGATGATTTTTCATTTGCCGATTTTGGGATACTTAATTTATTTAATATAGCCAAAATTCAAGTTTCGACTTTTTGCAAGCGAGGGTTGTCATATATGATTTTTTTACACTTTGTGTGTCGCAACCTACAAAATTAATTCTTTATCTGTAGGTTGCTCCAATGCTACTTGCCTTGCTCGTTTGGTCGTTTACGCAGTGTTGCAAAAATTATATATGACAACCCTCGCTTGCAAAAAGTCGAAACTTGAAAGCCAAAACAATTGACAAAAAGGCAATTTGAGGATAGAATAAACAAGAACAAAAACTTGTTGAAAAATGTAGGTGAATCTATGAAGGAGCAAATTGATATTTTACTTGCCACATACAATGGAGAAAAGTATTTAAAACAACAAATAGATAGTATTTTGAACCAAACGTATCAGAACATACGATTAATCATATCAGATGATGGTTCGCAAGACAACACAAGAGAAATCCTAAAACAATACGAAGAAAAAGATAAAAGAGTAACCGTATATTATCAAAAGGAAAATTTAGGTTGTATTAAAAATTTTGAGTTTTTATTAAAAAAAGTAGAAAATGACATCTATATGTTATCTGACCAAGATGATGTATGGATGCCAGAAAAAATACAAAAGACCTATGAAAAACTTGAAAAAGAAAATGCAGATTTAGTTTTTACAGATTTAGAAGTCGTAGATAGTGAGTTACAAACCATATACGCTTCTTTTAATGACTTTATGAAATTAAGTAGAAAAATATACAAATACATTAACACAGACAAAATAAATTATCTGTATAATTGTGTAACAGGATGTACCATTTTATCAAGAAAGAAATGGATTGATAGGATTTTACCATTACCAACCCATTCAAAATATGTGTTACATGACCATTGGATTGGTTTAATGGTCAGTTTAGAAGGAAAATTAGCCTATTTACCAGAAAAATATATTCAATATAGACAACATGAAGACAATGAAGTAGGAACCGAAAAAATTTCCCATCAATTTACACAATTAGAACAAGTAAGAGAATGGTTTATCCAAGTAAAATTAGGAGTTTTTGGAACCTATGTAGAGCAACAAGAAAAATTTTCGAAAGAAATGCAGGTATTCAACCAAAAAGCTTACAACTATTTTAGTATGCTAGAAAAGAAGAAAAATTTCAATTTCAAAGATTGGGGCATTTTTCATCGATTATACAAAACAGAACCTTTTTTGTATTATATTGAAAATTTTATCATTATGAACTTGCCATGGATTGGAAAGGGGATATTCCAGCTTAGATACCGTATACTAAAACTTATGAAAAAAAGATGATGGAGGCAAACAATGGATTTTATAAAAACCGTGATAAAAAATAGAAAAGTAATATGGGGAATTGGAAAAAATGATTTTAAAAATCGTTTTGCTAACACAAGTTTAGGTGCTATATGGGGATTTATGCAACCATTTGTATTTATGATTACGTATGTTATTGTTTTCCAATATATTTTAAGAGTAGGGAGTTCGGGAGAATATCCTTATGTTTCGTGGTTTTTACCAGCGATGTCTATGTGGATGACAGTAAATGATACGATTATCAATGCCAGCAATTCCATAAGAGCTTATAGTTATCTTGTCAAAAAGGTAGTATTCCCAGTTGACACCATACCAGTTATATCTGTTATATCATCTGCCTTTGTGTCTTTGTTTTTATTTGCCATATCGATTATTGTAAGTTCATGTTATGGTTATGTACCAAACTTTTTAGTATTGCTATATGCACTTTTTGCAGCTTATTGTTTTATTATAGCTTTTACCAGATTTACATCTGCTATTACTACGGTGATACCTGATTTTTCACAATTGTTAAATATCATCATGCAAATTTTCTTCTGGTTTACACCAATTGTTTGGAATTTGGGAATGGTGGCAAATCATCCAACCATACAGAAATTATTGCAATGTATTCCATTTACTTATTTGGTAGGATGTGCAAGACAAGCCTTTATAGGAGAAAGAATGATAACAAAAGGATATGGACTATATACCCTTATATTCTGGGTGATTACGCTAATCCTATTTGTATGGGGAAATCATATTTTTAAGAAAACCAAAAAAGACTTTGCAGATGTTCTATAAGACAGAAAAGGAGTGATAGCGAGAATGGAAGAGAAGGAAATAAAAAGCAACAAGCCACAAGAAGAATCAGAGAACAAAGAAGTTGTTATTGAAATAAAAGATTTATGTAAAAAATACAAAATGTATCCTAGTAAAAAGGACCGTTTATTGGAAATTATATTGCCAAACTATGAAAAACATGATACTTTTACAGCAATGGAAGGCTTTAACCTAACATTGAAAAAAGGAGAAATACTAGGAATTTTAGGTAGAAATGGTGCAGGAAAATCCACTCTTTTAAAAATGATAACAGGGGTGGTAAATCCAACATCAGGCTCTATCCAAATAAAAGGAAAGATTAGTTCTTTGTTAGAGTTGGGAACAGCTTTTAATCCAGAATTAACTGGCTATGAAAATATTTATCAACATGGGCAAATTATGGGATTGACACCAGAAGAGGTAAAAGCAAAAGAACAAGAAATCATTGACTTTGCTGATATTGGAGAACATCTAAGTCAGCCAGTAAAGACCTATTCTTCTGGCATGTTTGCTCGTTTAGCCTTTGCGTGTGCGATTAACGTAGACCCCGATATTTTAATTGTTGATGAGGTTTTATCAGTAGGAGATATGGCTTTCCAATTGAAATGTTTTAAAAAGTTTGAACAGTTTAAAGAACAAGGAAAGACCATTTTATTTGTAACCCATAATGTGGCAGATGTGATTCGAAATTGTAATCGTTCTATTATCATTTCAGCAGGGAATAAAATATTTGATGGCGATGTTAAAACTGGTGTGGATAAATACAAGAAAATGATTGTTGGAATTGAAGAGGATGCGATTCCAAAAGATAATTTGGAAATAGCACAAGAAGACAAGGAAGAAGAGATGTCAATTGATGATGCTCAAGTATGGAAACAAAGTTTTATGCAAAATTCAGACATGTTGTCTTATGGAAATGGAAAAGCAGAAATCATAGATTATGGTATTTTTGATAAAAAGGGAAATTGTCAGTCAGCTATTAATAATGAAGAAGAATATGTCGTAAGAATGAAAGTGAAATTCAATGAATTTATCGATGAGCCTATTTTTGCACTAGCAGTGAAAGATTTTAAAGGATTAGAATTAGGTGGCTGTAATACCAAAGCCTATAAAGTATTAACAGGAACGTATCAAAAAGGAGATATGGTAACAGTAGAATTTAAACAAACATTTCCACTAGCTCCAGACCGATACACGCTTTCTTTTGGCTGTACAAAATTTAACGATAGTGGAGATTTGGAAGTATTTGACCGAAAATATGATGCTCTTTTTGTAGAAATAATTAGTTATCGAGATTGCTTAGGAGTCATCGATTTGAAAAGTGAAATAAATGTTATTAGGAGTAGTGATTCATGAAGGTAAATTTTGATTTTTATACAGGACAAGATAATTATTCGGATGGAGATATTGAAAAAGACATCATTCAATATTTGAAAGAGCAGGGAGAAGGTAACCATCAAGAGATATTTAAGAAAGATATCAGATGGCCAGTTTTCTACCATATCACACCAATTCGAAAAAATATTGTCAATTGGTACCCTTTCAAGGAAAATAGTGAAGTGTTAGAAATAGGGGCTGGAATGGGAGCCATTACTGGTGTTTTATGTGATAAAGCAAAACAAGTAACATCGGTTGAGTTGTCAAAACAAAGAGCTTCTGCCATAGAAGCAAGATGCCAACACAAAGAGAATTTAGAAATTATCGTTGGGAATTTTAATGATATTAAATTTGACAAAAAGTTTGATTATATTACTTTAATTGGCGTATTAGAATATGCACCAGTATATACCAATTCAGATAATCCTTTTCATGACTTTTTAGTGCAAATTAAATCACTTTTAAAAGAAGATGGAAAATTATTGATAGCGATTGAAAATCAATATGGTATGAAATATTTTAGCGGTGTGCCAGAAGACCATACAGCAAAAGTGTATGATGGCATTTTAGGATATGAAAATAAAAAAGGAGTTCGAACTTTTGGAAAAAAACAATTAAAAGAAATATTAGGAGAGAGTGGTTTTAACTATACCAAATTCTATTATCCAATGCCAGATTATAAATTACCAAATGTAATTTTTTCTGATGATTATCAACCAGATGAAAATAAGTTACAAGATTATACGCCATATGCCTATTTGCCAGATGAAAAGATAACAATTTCATATGATGAGAAAAAGGCATATGTAGATATTATAAAAAATGACCAGTTTGATTTTTTTGCGAATTCGTTTTTTGTAGAAGCAGGCATGGAGGAATTTGATACAGAGATTGATTTGGCTAAACAAGATTTAATTAAGATAGATTCTTCTATGAAGCCTTTTTATGAAAAATACTATCAATTAGGAAAAAAACAAGATGCTACCTTACTGGAAACAAAACAATTGTTGGAAGAAAATCAAAGATTAAAAGAAGAGTTGTATGCAATGGCAAATTCTAAGTCGTGGAAGTTGACGAAACCACTTAGAGATTTTACAAATAAGCTTAAAAAATAAAAATAGCAAAGTTTAATCTATTTTTTATTTGTAAATCCCAACTGCATAACAGACTGTAACACAAATTTTTTGAAAAAATTTGCTAACAGTCTATAATTTGTCGGTCCCCCCGAATTTTTACTTCATAAAAAATAGATTAAACTTTAGATAAATATATAATATATAAAATGCTATGTAGTAACTAAGAAAGGAATGGAATAAAAAATGAAGAAAAGAAATTTATTTACGTCAGAAGCAGTATCAATAGGGCATCCAGACCATGTATGTGATAAGATATCAGATAGTGTTTTGGATAGCTGTTTAAGAGAGGATAAAAATGCAAGAGTAGCATGTGAGACAATGGCAAAAGATGATTTTATTGTGTTGTCAGGAGAGATTTCAACAACGGCTAATATCAATGTAGAACAAATTGTAAAAGATACGATAAAGAAAATAGGCTATACCTATACACCAAGAGTTTTGAACTTACTTAGTAAGCAATCACCAGATATTGCACAAGGGGTTGATGTAGGAGGGGCAGGTGACCAAGGGATTATGTTTGGTTATGCCAATACCGAAACACCAGAATATATGCCACTTGCTATTACAATGGCACATGATTTGGTAAAATTAGCGACACAATTACGTCAAGAGGGAAAATTTAGATTTGCTGGTCCAGATATGAAATCACAAGTAACTTTAGAGTATGTAGAGGGAGAGACAACAAAAGTGGATACCATGTTAATGTCGATTCAACATACAGAAGATTACAACGAAACAGAGTTCAAAAATTTTATTCAAGAAGAAATTATGAAGAAAATTGCTCAAAAATATAACTTGAATACAGATTTTAAAATATTAATTAATCCAACTGGAAAATTTGTCATTGGTGGACCAGAAGGAGATGCTGGTTTAACAGGTAGAAAGATTATTGTTGATACATACGGTGGCTATGCACCACATGGAGGAGGAGCTTTTTCTGGAAAAGATCCTACAAAGGTGGATAGAAGTGCAGCCTATATGGCAAGATATTTGGCTAAAAATATTGTGGCTTCTGGCATTGCTAAAGAATGTTTGATTCAATTGTCTTATGCGATAGGAGTCGCACAACCAATTTCTATTTATGTGGATTGCAAAGGAACCAATCAAGTGGAAGAAGATAAAATCATTAAGGCGATTTATGAACATTTTGATTTGTCACCTAAGGGTATTATTGATAAACTACAATTGCGTAATCCAATTTATTCTGAAACTTGTAATGGTGGACATTTTGGAAGAAAATATTTGGATTCTTCTAATAAAATAGAGTGTAGTTGGGAAAAAATAGATAGTGTGAACATATTTAAGGGATTGTAATGAGTTAGTTAATATTCTTGACCAAAGTATGATTTATTATTTTTTTACACCTTGTGTGTCGCAACCTCCTAATTTTAAAAATGGACGGTTGCTCCAATCGCACTCGCCGAAGGCTCGTTTAGTCGCTTACGCGGTGTTGCAAAAATAATAAATCATACTTTGGTTAAGAGCAATAAACATTCAACTATTACAAAGATAAAAGGGTGAGATATTTGAAATTAAATTTGGATTTTAATAAAAATGAAAAAAAAGATATTTCCGAAATAGAGAAGGAAATGATAGAAAAGTATATCAATCAGTACAAGGAAGAGGATTACGAAGAGATTTTTAAGCAAGATAATCGTTTAGAAGTAGTATTAGCTCTTTCCGAAATAAGGAAAAATATTGTCAATTGGTATCCTTTTAAAGCTGACTCAAATATCTTAGAACTAAAAGGAAACTTAGGAGAAATAACGGGACAACTATGCGAAAAAGCGAATCGAGTTGTTACTATAGAAGAAAGCATAGAAAAAGCAAAAGCAATCGCTAAAAGGCATGAAGAAAAAGAAAATTTAGAAATCATAGTGGGGAATATACAAGACATTGTATTAGAGGAAAAATTCGATTATATTATGATGAATGGAATGTTAGAACAAGCACCGCTAAGTATAAAATCAGAAACACCATTTATTACATTTTTAGAAATAGTAGCAAGTTATTTGAAAGAAGATGGAAAATTATTAATTGCTACGGATAATAAATTTGGAATTAGTTATTGGAATGGTAAAAAGGACTTAGATGGAACCTATGAATATAGGAACTTAGGAACCAAAAGGAGAAAAAACCAAGCACAATTATTTTCAGAAAAAAATTTAGATAACATGTTAAAACAGGCAAAAATGAATCATAATAAATTTTATTATATTTTTCCAGATTATAAAATGCCAAATTTGATATATAGCAAAGAATATGATATTTCAAAAGAAGACATTTCTAGAAATTTTACTTGTTACGAAGAAGATGAATTGGTGGGTTTTGTAGAAAATGATGTTTTACGAGAATTAATCAAAGAAGATAGTAAATTAATAAATTTTTATGCGAATTCATTTTTAATAGAATGTTCTAGAAAAGAGATAGATACCAATATAAAATATGTTTCTTATACTAATTATCGAAAAAAAGAATATAGAATTATGACGATTATAAAAGAGGATGTAGTTGAAAAGAGAGCAGTATCAAAGGAATCCTTGAATCATATAGAACAAATGAAACAAAATAGGGAGATATTAAAACAATATAATATTAAAACATTAGAACAGAGTAAAGACGATTATTTGGAAAGTGAATTTGTGAAAAATTTTAAACGATATGATTTATGGATTGATGAGTGTGACGATATAGAGGAAGCCATAGAAGCGATAAAGCCATATATAGAAAAATTGTATGACAATGGGATTGCATACGATAAAATCAAGCAAGAAGAATTATGTCATAGTTTGCAAGAATGTGACCAAAACCAATTAAAACAATTTCAATATTTAGAATATGGATTTATGGATTTCATTCCTAAAAATATATTTTACAAAAATAATGAATTATATGCTTTTGACCAAGAGTGGATGGAAAAATATATACCAGTGGAACATATTCTATATCGAGCTATCATTAATTCTAATTTATATAGGAAATTTTCTGATGATATACTAGAAAGATTAAATTTAATAGAAAATAGAGAGCTTTTTAATAAAATAGAAGGTGAATTTGGAGAGAAAATAATAGATACTATCATGCTAAATGAAGTATTTAATCGAAAAACTAGAAACAGAAATGATTTACTAAAAGAAATTTGTGATAAGAATGAGTTGCTTCACAAACAAGAAGAAGATTTTTATCTTGAATTAAATAAAGTTGTACAAGAAAATGAAGCAAACAAACAAACATTGAAAGAAAGAGAACAAACCATAGACCGATTAAATCAATCCATTCATGACATGGTAAATTCTAAATCTTGGAAAATCACAAAACCATTAAGAGAAGTAACCAAATATTTAAGTAATGGAGGAAATAAATGAATATACAACATAGATATAATCAAGTAAAATTTTATGTAAAAAAATATGGAATCATAAAAACCATTCAAAAAGTAATTTTAAAAATATGGCATAAAATAACGAATAAAAATACTTGTGCTGATACAAAAGAGGTTTATCAACTATGGAGAGAAAAAAATGAACCAAATGAAAAAGAATTAGAAGAACAAAGAAAAAAACAATTTAAAATAAATCCTAAGATTAGTTTGGTTGTTCCTATGTATAACACACCACTACGATTTTTTGAAGAATTGGTAGATTGCTTAATTGAACAAACGTATTCCAACTGGGAATTATGCTTAGCAGATGGTAGCCCAGAAGAAAATAAAAATTTAAAGAAAATATTAGAAAAGGATAACAGAATCAAATATAAATTTTTGAATCAAAATCAAGGTATTTCCGGCAATACCAATGAAGCATTAAATTTAGCAACAGGAGATTTTATTGCTTTGTTAGACCATGATGATTTATTGCCAGTATTTTGTTTATATGAAATTGTAAAATGCATCAATGAGAATCCAGAAGTGGAATTTATTTATACGGATGAAGATAAAATTGAAGGGGAAAAAGAAAATCGAAAAGACCCTTATTTTAAACCTGATTTTTCAATGGATACATTAAGAGCAAATAATTATATTACCCATTTGTCTGTATTCAAAAAAGAATTAATGGACAAGTTAGGCGGTTTTAGAGAAGAATACAATGGGGCACAAGATTTTGATATTATCATAAGAGCAACTGAAAACACAAAACATATTGTTCATATACCAAAAGTATTATATCATTGGAGAATTCACCCAGATTCTACAGCAATGGTATCAGATGCCAAGCCATATGCCTATGAAGCTGGTATTAAGGTAATTGAAGACCATTTACAAAGACAAGGGCTAAAGGCGAAAGTAAGTCATGGTGGAGATATCAAAGGAATTTATGGAGTACAATATGAAGTAGAAGGCAATCCTAAGGTATCGATTGTCATTCCCAATAAAGATAGTATTAAATTGTTAAAAGATTGTATTGAGTCTATTTTAAAAATAACTACATACGAAAATTATGAAATACTTATTGTAGAAAATAATAGTCAAGAAAGTAAAACTTTTGAATATTATGAGACCATTCAAAAAAATGACAAAATAAAAGTAATCACTTATCCAGAAAAAGGATTTAACTATTCTAAGATTGTTAATTTTGGTGTAAAAAATTCAGATGCTGAATATGTATTGCAGTTAAATAGTGATACAGAAATCATGACACCTGATTGGTTGCAGAAATTTATCGGATTCGCACAAAGAGAAGATGTGGGAGCAGTTGGAGCAAGATTGTATTATGAAGATAAATCCATTCAACATGCTGGAATTGTAGTAGGAATTGGTAATTTAGCAGCGAATATGCTGACAGGATTACCATATGGTATGCATGCTTATTTTGGAAAAGATTGTTTAATTCAAAATATGAGTGCTGTAACAGGTGCCTGTCTATTTGCCAGAAGAAATATCTATGAAGAAGTTGGCTATATGGATGAGGAAGATTTTAAAGTGGCTTTTAATGATGTTGATTTCTGCTTGAAAATAAGAGAAAAGGGATACAAAGTTATTTATAATCCTTATATTGAATTAATGCATTATGAATCTAAGACAAGAGGATATGAGGATACACCTGAGAAGAAGGCAAGATTTGAGAAGGAAAGTAATCGCTTTCGAGAAAAATGGAAAGAGGTTTTGGAAAAGGGAGACCCTTATTATAACGTGAATTTAAGTAAAACCACAGCACAATATGATATAAAAATATAAATACAATTTTTCCAATTGTTGTTAAGCTAAGGTATAATCTATTATTTTTTTACACCTTGTGTGTCGCAACCTTCAGATTTTAAATATGGTAGGTTGCTCCAATCGCACTCGCCTTAGGCTCGTTTGGTCGCTTACGCGGTGTTGCAAAAATAATAGATTATACCTTATGATAACAGTATGAAGGAATTTAAGTATAGGAGGAGAAATAATTGGAGAATGTAATGGGAAAAATTTATCAATATCGTTATTATATTGCAGTTATTGTTTTTCTTTTATGTGTTATTTTTGAAATTAGTGGTTCATCGATTGGGGCTTGGCAAGATTTTATTCCGATAGATGGGATAGAAGATGGCGTTATTTTTGGAAAGTCTAGAACCATTCGAACAGATGAATGGGCTGTTTTAACGCCTATGACATTTTCACAGTTTTTTGATGGTTTCCATTATTTTAGTGATATCATAAGAGCAGATAAGACAGATGTATTTATGGTTTATGGATTACCAGTTTTAAATATCATGCAAATATTTCGACCATTTCAAATTGGTTTCTTATTTCTAGGAATGGCAAAAGGTCTATCATTTTTTTGGTGTGGAAGATGGATAGCCTTGTTTATGGTTACTTTTGAATTCTTGATGTTGCTAACCAAAAAGAATAAATTGCTTTCTTTTGTAGGAGCTACCATGATTACTTTAGCACCGATTGTGCAATGGTGGTTTGCTATTAATGGAATTGTAGAAATATTTGTATTTGGGGAATTGGCAATTTTATTATTACATCAATATATGAATACGGAAAATTTAAAAAAGAGATGCCTATATTTACTGGGATTGGTGATATGTGCAGGAGGCTATATCATGGTCATGTATCCTGCTTGGCAAATTCCAATGGCTTATGTATTTCTAGCAATAGCAATTTGGGTAATCGTAGAAAATAGAAAAAATTGTAAAATCAATGGTAAAGATATTATTTCTATTATGATAGCAGTTCTTGTTTTTTGTGGTTGTATGGGATATATTTTTTCACAATCCATGGATACCATTAAAACTGTTATGAATACAGCATATCCAGGAGCTAGAGCAGAAACGGGAGGTGGCGTCCTAAATCGATATCTAAGTTATGTCATGAATCCATTTTTAAGTTTTAAAGAAAATGGATTAGCTACGAATACCTGTGAAAGTGCTGTCATGTTTGGGTTGTTTCCAATGGGGATTCTGTTAGCAGGACATACTTTGCTAAAAGAAAAGAAAAAAGATATTTTATTAATTGGTCTAATGATTGCTTATGTGTTTTTATCCATTTATTGTTTTGTTGGCTTTCCAGAAATTCTTGCCAAATTGACCTTACTTAGTAAATCACAGGCGAAAAGAACCATTTTGGCGATAGGCTTTGTAGATATTTTGATTTTATTAAGGACGTTATCCATTCGAAAAAAACCAGTTGGTAGAAAAACTGCTGTTATAATATCTGTTATGATTACTTTCATATTGGTGGATTTATGTAAGAGATGGAATAAGGATTATATTACATTTAAGATGTGTATAGCGATGGGAATTATATGTCTATATTTGTTTTATTTTGCTTTGCGTTACCAAGCAAAATATGCCAAGCAGTTATTGACTTATGGTGTCCTATTTGTGATGATAATGGCAGGACTTACCGTTAATCCAGTTAGAACAGGTGTGGACATAGTTTATGAAAGTGATATCATAAAACAAGTACAAGAAATTAATGCCAAAGAAAATGGAAAATGGATTACAGAAGGTTTGGATTTTCCTAGGACAAATTATATTTTAATGGCAGGTGTACCAGTTATTAATTTTACCAATACCTATCCGAATAAAGAACGTTGGCAACAGATAGATAAAGAGAATGAATATGAAGATGTATATAATAGATATGCTCATATTGGTATACAAATTAGGAAAGAGGAACAAGATTATACAGATAAGTTTGAATTTGTTAGTGTAGATGCTTTTCGAGTGTATTTATTACCAGAAGAATTAAAAGACATGAATGTAAAATATGTTTTTACCGTGAATGAATTGGAAGAATTTAATACAGAAGAAACTACGTTTGAAAAAATATATGAGTATAAGGAGTATAAAATATATAGTATAATATAGCGTTTGGTCGCTTACGTAGTGTTGAAAAAATAATAGATTGCATTTTTAATTAAATTATTTTTCAAAAAAGAAATAGAATGTTAGAAGTTCTATTTCTTTTTTGTTGTGCATATACTAAAGGAAGAAAAAGTAAAGACAAGAAAGGAAACAGCATAAAAACCATGAAAAAAGTAATTTGTGTTATATATGCTTTTTTTACACTACTAGCATTTTCGACTGCCAATGAAATGATAACAGATGAAGAAGCTTTAGCCATTATAGATACAAACGATTTTTTTACCATTCATATTGTTAAGTTTGGATTAAATTATGAAAAAGCATATGGTGTTAATTCTGCTATTTTATTTTTGTTAGTTGCGTATTTTTATTATCATATTAAAAAGGAAAAGAATTCTTCAGACCAAAGATTAGAAATAGTAACTGGTATAGGGGGACTCGTTTTTGGCTTTTTTATGGTATTTGGTAATAGTTTTCTCCATCTTGATAATTGGGATTTAGTATATGGCAATCCCTTTCAACTATTGATTTCAACTATTAATTATATAGGATATTTCTTGCTATTTAAATATATTTTAACTTTTTTTATGATAGGAGTAAAAAATAAATTAGATAAACAACATAAAAGTGAAAAAAATCATTGGGATAAAGGGAAAGCTAAAAATAGTAGGTCTATCTTATTTTATATGATAGGGTTTCTTATTTGTTGGTTACCTTATATTATCATTTTTTATCCAGGAACCATGAATATGGATTCCTTATTTGAAATAGAACAATATTTAGGAAAGATAAATTGGACAACACATCATCCTATTTTACCTACCATTATTTTTGGAACATTTATGAAAATAGGTTCTTTTTATTTATCAAATGACAATCTAGGATTATTTCTAAATAATATATTTCAAATTATTTTGGGAGCTTTTTTATTAAGCTATTCGATTCATTATATCAATCAAATCACACAAAGTAAGAAAATGAAATATGGTTTGTTTTCTTTTTTTGCGTTTTTTCCGATATGGCCCATTCATTTTTATACAGAAGTGAAAGATGTCTATTTTTCTATGGCATTGCTTTTATACCTTATTTTTAGTATGAAATTTGTTATGCAAAAAGGAAAATTAGAAATAAAGCAATGGATAGTTTATGTATTATCCATGATTTTTGTTTATTTATTTAGAAATAATGGCGTTTTTATTTTGTTATTTTCGTTTCCTTTTTTGACTATGGCTGTGAGAAGATGGGAGAGAATAAAAATAATAGCAGGTACTTTTTTAGCAATTGCTTTCAGCTTTACTTTTACACAAGTTTATATGCAAACCCATAACATAACAAAGGGAAGTATCAAAGAAGCACTTGCTGTTCCTTTACAACAAACAGCAAGATATGTGAGTGAGTATCAATTAACAAAAGAAGAGCAGTATACCATTAGTAAATTGGTAGCTGTAAAGGATATGAGAGAAAATTACAATCCAGAAACAATTGATTACGTGAAAGCAAGATATAAGCAAGAAACAGCAACAAACGAAGATTTAAAAGATTATTTCTGGATGTGGGGAAAGATGTTTTTGAAACATCCAGATGTTTATATTCAGGCAACTATGAATGCTACCTATGGCTATTTCTATCCAGATAGAAAAGAAAACAAGGATGGTTTGGCACAATTTACCATAGATGCACCAGATAGCATTAATATCAGTCATTTTAACATTCATTTTTTACCAGATAGGGAGTTTCATAGAAATAGAATAGAGTTAGGAATATATGCTTTAAGAAATATGCCTATGATAGGGCTACTTTTTAGTTGTGGTTTCTATACGTGGATATTAATGGTTGTTACTTTGATGCTATGGTATGTTAAGAGAAAAAGAGAAATGGTTATTTTGGTACCATTGTTTGTAATTGTGTTAGTGTGTATGGCTTCTCCTGTTAATGCTTTTGTGAGATATATGCAACCTATCATGTTGACATTACCTTTTGTTATAGGTTGGATGTTTAAGTCCAAAGATATTGACAGGGTAAAATTTTAATGTTTTAATAGAATAGATAGATTATATCAATGTCAATCATTTTAAGAAAAAAAGTTAAAGTATTTGTATAGCAAATAGATAACTAGTAAGTTATAATTAAAATAGGAGGAGCAATGTCTTTAATAAGTGTAAATCATCTAATTTTTGGATATGATGGAAGTTATAACAATATATTTGAAGATGTATCATTTAATATAGATACT
>CAOKVW010000037.1 GCA_948472955.1 uncultured Clostridium sp.
ATGGAACAGTAAAATTTGAAAGAAAAGGTAGAGATAAAAAACAAGTAAGTGTTTACCCAGTAGAACAATAATAAAACAAAAAAATGATTTTGGGGACGGAGGAATAAAACGTGATTTTTTCCTCCGTCCCCAAAATCATTTTTTTGTTTTCAACTATTTACAAATATGAGAACATATAGTATAATCTTATGAAATAAAAATAAAAAACGGAAAAAGAAAGGAGCAAATCAAATGGCAAAGATACTAGAAGATATTTCAAGAACATTTAATGAATATTTATTACTACCAAATTTGACTGACGAAAGATGTATACCAACAAATGTATCATTAAGAACACCACTTGTAAAATACAAAAAGGGGGAAGAAGCAAAATATTATGCCAATGTACCAATGGTATCAGCAATTATGCAAGCGGTATCAGGAGAAGAAATGGGAATTGCACTGGCAAGAGAAGGAGGAGTTGCTTTTATTTATGGCTCACAATCCATTGAATCACAAGCAAGAATGGTTAGACATGTTAAAAAACACAAAGCTGGATTTGTGGTAAGTGATTCTAATGTGAAATCAGGAACATCTTTAAGAGAAGTTATTAATCTAGTAGAGGAAACAGGACATTCTACTGTTATCATCACAGATGATGGAACAGCAAGAGGAAAATTTATTGGATTAGTAACAGATAAAGATTACAGAGTTTCAAGAGATAGTTTCGAAGAACCAATTGATAAATTTATGACACCAAAGGATAAGGTAGTATGGGCACATGTAGGAATTAGTTTATCAGAAGCAAATGATATGATTTGGGAAAACAAAATTGCATGCTTACCAATTTTAGATGATGAAGAAAGATTAAAGTATTTAGTATTTAGAAGAGATTATGAAGAAAGAAAAAATAATCCAAACTCATTATTAGATGAGAATAAAAGATATATTGTAGGAGCCGGTATTAATACAAGAGATTATGCAGAAAGAATACCAGCTTTAGTAGAAGCAGGAGTAGACTTGATTTGTATGGATTCATCAGATGGTTATTCTGTTTGGCAAAAAAATACGATAGATTTTGTAAGAGAAAAATACGGGGAAGATGTCAAAATAGGAGCTGGAAATGTAGTAGATAGAGATGGATTCATGTATCTAGCAAAAGCAGGAGCAGATTTCATCAAAATCGGTGTAGGAGGAGGTTCTATTTGTATCACTCGTGAGACAAAAGGAATTGGACGTGGAAATGCCTCTGCCTTAATTGATGTAGCAGCAGCACGTGATGAGTATTTTGAAGAAACAGGAATTTATATACCAATCTGTATTGATGGAGGAATTGTACATGATTATCATATCACAATTGCTTTGGCTTTAGGAGCAGATTTTGTTATGATGGGAAGATATTTTGCCAGATTTGATGAAAGTCCAACAAGAGTGATTAAAAAAGGAAATGCTTTTGTAAAAGAATATTGGGGAGAAGGCTCTAATCGAGCAAGAAATTGGCAAAGATATCTAGAAGATCCAACCAAAAATAAATTATCTTTTGAAGAAGGTGTCGATTCTTATATCCCTTATGCTGGTAGCCTAAAAGATAATTTAGCGATTACGGTTGCTAAAATCAAGTCAACCATGTGTAACTGTGGTTGTGTTTCTATCTCAGAATTTCATGAAAAAGCAAGATTAACCTTGGTTTCTGATATTAGTATCACAGAAGGTGGAGCACATGATGTCATTTTAAAGGAAATTGATAATCAATTTAAATAAAAAGAAATAAAATTATCAAAAAAAACCAGTAGAAATTTAATCTGCTGGTTTTTCAAAAAATGAGTCGAAAACTATTGCAATTTAAAGTCAAAATTTGTTATAATATGAAAGATATAATAATAGAGGAATACAAAATGCTAAAGCATTTTGCATAAGTTATCTGTAACAAGCAAAGCTTGAACAGCTAACTTAAAGAGGAAGGATGTTAATAAAAATGAAAAACGGAGTAAAGAGAATAAAATTAATAACAATAGCAAATGTTTTCTTAATCGTTGTTTTATTTGTATTAGCATGATAAATAAGGGGTTAGCGTTCCTTATTTTTTTATATTTTAGGAAAGTTATCGCCGTTAGATAACCTTTTGTAGAAGATAAATATGGAAGGAGTAGCATATGAAAGAATTCAACAAAAAAATTGTATTAGAAGATGGAGAAGAATATTATGGTTATGGCTTTGGAGCAGACCAAGAAGCCATTTGTGAAATCGTATTTAATACCTCTATGGTAGGATACCAAGAAATTGTATCAGACCCATCTTACACCTATCAAATGGTAGTTATGACCTATCCATTAATTGGGAATTATGGAATAACAGATGATGATTATGAGACCAAACAACCAACCATAGGAGGAATGGTGGTAAGAGAATACAATGATTTACCAAGTAATTTTCGCTATACGAAAACCTTGTCTGAATACTTAGAGGAAAATGATATTCCAGGAATAGCAGGAATTGATACCAGAAAGTTGACAAGAAGTATTCGAGAAAAAGGAAGTAGAAAAGTAATCATAACAGATATTCAAACGAGCAAACAAGAAGCTTTAAAAAAATTACAACAAACTGATATATCAAGAGATGCGGTAGCAAAAGTGAGTTGCAAGAAAAAGTGGTATTCTAGAACCGCTAATGCAAAATACAATGTAGTAGCAGTTGATTGTGGTATCAAATTGAATATTGTAAGAAGCTTAAACGCAAGAGGATGTAATGTAACAGTGGTTCCTTATCATACGACAGCAGAAGAAATTATAAATTTGAAGCCAGATGGTATATTTTTATCCAATGGACCAGGTGACCCAGAAGATGTAACCGAGGTAATACAACTTGTGAAAGAACTAAAAGGGAAATATCCAATCTTTGGAATTTGTTTAGGACATCAAATGATAAGTTTAGCCTATGGTGCGAAAACGTATAAATTAAAATTTGGTCATAGAGGTGGAAATCACCCAGTTGTTAATTTGGAGAATGGAAAAATAGAGATAACAAGCCAAAATCATAGTTATGCTGTGGATGATGAATCTTTAAAAAAGACAGAACTAATGGCAACTCATAAAAATATTTTGGACAATACCATTGAAGGGGTAGAATGTAAAAAAGATAAGGTATTTAGTGTGCAGTATCACCCAGAAAGTGCACCAGGTCCACAAGATAGTGGGTATTTGTTTGATAAGTTTATCCAATTATTATAACAAGTTTATTATATTTTTTACATAGGACTCCCGATTAAATAAATATTAATAAAAGATAACTAAATTTATTAGTATTTTTTCTAAAGTGACTCCCAACTGCGGACAAACTGTAACGAAAGTAACAGTTTGTAACCTTGTCGGTCCCCCCGAATTGTCACTTTATAAAAAATATAATAAATTTAGTATAAGAATAATAACTTTTTAAATTTAGCAAAGTTAATGGAATAAAGTATTTAATAGTCATAAAATTAAATGAAGAAAGGGGAAGAAAAATGCCAAAAAGAAAAGATATTAAAACCGTATTAGTAATTGGTTCAGGACCAATTGTAATAGGACAAGCAGCAGAATTTGATTATGCGGGAACACAAGCTTGTCTAGCCTTAAAAGAAGAAGGATATAAAGTTATATTAGTAAATTCCAATCCAGCAACCATTATGACAGACACAACGATTGCAGATAAAGTTTATATGGAGCCACTAACCTTAGAATATGTTGCTAAAATTATTCGATATGAAAGACCAGACGCCATTCTTCCAGGAATTGGAGGACAAACAGGTTTAAATATAGCCATGCAATTATATCAAAAAGGGATTTTGCAAGAATGTCAAGTAGAACTTTTAGGAACAAGTAGTGAAAGTATTGAAAAGGCAGAAGATAGAGAAAAATTCAAACAACTATGTGAAGAGTTAGGAGAACCAGTACTAGAATCTATTATTGCAACATCGATGGAAGAAGGAATCGAGGCAGCTAATAAAATTGGTTATCCCGTTGTTTTAAGACCTGCTTTTACCTTAGGAGGTACAGGTGGAGGTTTTGCTGATAACGAACAAGAATTAAAAGAAATTATGAAACATGCCCTAAAACTTTCCCCAGTAGGACAAGTTTTAGTGGAAAAAAGTATCAAAGGTTATAAAGAGATAGAGTATGAGGTGATTCGTGATAAAAATGATACTGCCATTACGGTATGTAATATGGAAAATTTAGACCCAGTAGGAATTCATACAGGAGATTCCATTGTTGTGGCACCAAGCCAAACTTTGACCAATAAAGAGTATCAATTATTAAGAGACAGTGCCTTAAAAATTATTAGAGCCTTGAAAATTGAAGGAGGATGTAATGTACAATTTGCATTAGACCCACATTCTTTTCATTATTATCTAATTGAGGTAAACCCAAGAGTATCTCGTTCTTCAGCATTGGCTTCTAAAGCAAGTGGATATCCAATTGCTAGAGTTTCTGCTAAAATTGCGATTGGTATGAGATTAGATGAAATCATGTTAGCCAATACCCCAGCTAGTTTTGAACCAGCTTTAGATTACGTGGTATCAAAAGTGGCAAGATTTCCATTTGACAAATTCACGCTTGCTTCTAATAAATTAAGTACGCAAATGAAGGCAACAGGAGAGGTAATGAGTGTAGGAAGAACGCTAGAGGAGAGTTTGTTAAAAGCTATTCGTTCTTTGGAGATTGGTGTTTGTCATATTCAAATGGATAAATTTAACGAAATCGAAATAGAAGAATTAATGACTTATATCAAAGAGGGAACCGATGATAGAATTTATGCGATAGCTGAATTAATGAGAAGAGATGTGGATTTAGGCTTAATTTATAATATTACCAAAATTGATATGTTTTTCTTAGATAAAATCAAAAATATTATCAAAAAAGAAAGAATATTGGCAGAAAACAAAGGAGATATTGCTGTTTTCAAACAAGTTAAGAAAATGGGATTTAGTGATAAATACGTTGCTAAGGTATGGAATAAAACAGAGGAAGAAATTTATTTATTAAGAAAGAAAGAGAATATTTATCCTGTTTACAAAATGATTGATACTTGTAGCAGTGAGTTTGAAAGCTATGTGCCATATTTCTATTCAACCTATGAACAAGAAAATGAATCTATTATTAGTAGCAAAAAGAAAATGATTGTGCTAGGTGCAGGACCAATCAGAATTGGACAAGGGGTAGAGTTTGATTATTCTACCGTGCATGCGATTAAAACCATTAAAGAAGCAGGTTATGAAGCCATTATCATCAATAATAATCCAGAAACCGTTTCAACGGATTATACGACAAGTGACAAGTTATATTTTGAACCATTAACAGTAGAAGATGTGATGAATATTATTGACCTAGAAAAACCAGAAGGGGTAATTGCCGCATTAGGTGGACAGACAGCAATCAATTTAGCGGAGCCACTTTCTAAATTAGGAGTTAAAATCATTGGAACGGATGTAATAGCCATTGAAAAAGCAGAAAACAGAGATGCTTTTGAAAAGGTAATGAAAGAATTAAAATTGCTACAACCAAAGGGACAAGCGGTAACTAAAATAGAAGATGGTATCCAAGTAGCAGAAGAAATTGGCTATCCTGTTTTAGTGAGACCAAGTTATGTATTAGGTGGAAGAGCCATGCAAATTGTTTCCAACAAACAGGCTTTAGAAAAATACTTAAAAACAGCAGTAGAGGTTAATACGAAGCAACCCGTTTTAGTGGATAAATATATCATAGGAAAAGAACTAGAAGTGGATGCGGTATGTGATGGAAAAGATGTATTTGTACCAGGAATTATGGAACATGTTGAAAAAACAGGAATCCATTCAGGAGATAGCATCAGTATCTATCCGACTTTTAGTGTAAGTGAAAAAGCCAAACAAACCATTTTAGATTATACCGTAAAATTAGGATTAGGAATAGGAATTGTAGGATTATACAATATTCAATTTATCGTAGATGAAAAAGAAGACGTATATGTGATTGAGGTAAATCCAAGGTCTTCTAGAACCGTTCCATTTATTTCGAAATCAACAGGCTATTCTTTAGCAGACATAGGAACTTTAGTCATGCTAGGAAAAAGTTTGAAAGAACAAGGAATCACAGAAGTGTATCCAAAAGAAAAAGAAAAATGGTATGTGAAAGCACCAGCCTTTTCGTTTTCTAAATTGAATGGCTTAGATGCTTGCCTTTCACCAGAAATGAAATCAACAGGAGAAGCAATAGGCTATGATAAAAAATTGACAAGAGCCTTGTATAAAGCATTGCAATCTTCTGGTATGCGTTTAGCCAATTATGGAACTATTTTTGTGACGATTGCCAATAAGGATAAGGAGGAAGCCCTTCCTTTAATTCAAAGATTTTATAATTTAGGATTTAATATAGAGGCAACGGAAGGAACAGCTAAATTTTTAAAAGAACAAGGGATTCGAACAAGAATTAAAAAGAAGATTAGCGAAGGTAGCGAAGAGATATTGGATTCTATGAGAAAAGGCTATGTAAGTTATGTGATTAATACAAGAAATATTGATTCCATCGACCAAGAGACAGATGGTGCCATGATTAGAAGGTGTGCGGTTGATAATAATATTCCGATTTTTACAGCATTAGATACCGTAAGAGTTTTACTAGATGTACTAGAGGAGATTACACTTGGAATTTCAACGATTGATGAGTGATTTAACAAAATTTCCCAAAAAAGGATTGACAAAAACTAAGAAACAGATTATATTATAAACATAATCTGTTTTTTCATTTATATTAAATTCAGAAATTTATTTTCATTCATTATATCGAAAAATCAAATTCAATAGAAAAACAAGAAAAAATAAGATAATAAAAGGAAATAGCCATAGAAAAAGAAATATGATAATATTTACTGTTAAATAAAAATTGACCACAAAATAAAAATAAGTTAAAATTAAGAAAGGAAAAAATATGGAGAAATTTACCTATCAAGATTATTTAAAATATACAAAAGAAAAATATGATTCTTTTAGAGTGGCAGAAGACAGTACAGTATATAATCTTCAAAAGATACATCAATATAAAGATAAAGGATACAAAATGATTTTAGATGATAAAACAGAGGCTGTTCAATTCATCAATAAAGTATTGAAGATAGAAAATACAGAATATGAAATCCAAAAAGAGGAAATTGAGAAATACAATAGTAGTTTTATAACACAAAATTTCAAATCAAAAGAATCAGATTTAGTTTACAAGAAAAACGGAGAAGATATATTTTTCCTAATTGAACAACAGTCACAAATCGATTATTCTATGGCTTATCGAATATTGAATTATTGTTTAGAAATTATCAGAAATACGGTTGATAAAGAAAAATTAAAAAATAAAAGTTATAAAATGCCGATTGTTTATCCAATTGTATTGTATACAGGGAAAAGAAAATGGAATGCTCAAAAATATTTTGAAGAATGTCAGATGAGATTAAGAGGTGTAGAAAGAACAACATTTGCTTCTTACAATTTAATCGATATTAATTGTTTAACACAAGAAGAATTATGGGAACAAAATAATTTTTTATCGAAAATGTTATTATTAGAAAAAGTGGAAAAGGAGGGGGAAATAGAAAAATATTTTGCTAGGATAGAACATGAAAATTTTACAGATAAAGAAATTAATATCATAATACAAATGATGTATGGTTCTTTAAAAAGAAAAATGGATGAAAAAAAGATAAAAGAGTTTATTCAAAAAGTAAAAAGTAAAGAAGGAGGTAATCATATGGGATTAACTGCATTGGAAAGGTATTGGGATAGAAAGTTTGATGAAAAAATGGAACAAGGATTAAAGCAAGGATTGGAAAAAGGAATGCAACAGGGAATGCAACAGGGAATGCAACAGGGAATGCAACAAGGTATGCAACAAGGTATGAAAAAAGGTATTGAGAAAGGTATGGCCAAAGGAAAGAAAGAATACAAAATAGAGATTATCTTAAAAATGCTAAAAAATAATATGGATGAAGAAACGATTAGAAAGATGACAGAAACGACACAAAAAGAATTGGACAAAATAAAAAACAAGTATAAAATATAGGAAAAGAATACTTGAAAAGTATTCTTTTTTGGTATAAAATGGTTTTGGTTTGAGAAAAAAGGCAATACTATAAAAGTAAGATTAAAAAGAATAAGGGAAGGAAGATGAAAAATGAATAAAAAGACAGTAAAGGACATTGATTTAAAAGGAAAGAAAGTATTAGTTCGTTGTGACTTTAATGTACCAATGGATGAAAATCAAAAGATAACAGACAATACAAGAATAGTAGCGGCAATGCCAACTATAAAGTATTTGTTAGAAAATAATTGTGCTATTATTTTGTGTTCACACTTAGGAAGACCAAAAGGAGAATTTAAGCCAGAGTTTTCGTTGAAGCCAGTAGCCAAAGAATTAGCAAATTTATTAGGAAAAGAAATTATCATGGCAAATGATGTGATTGGAGAAGATGCCAAAGCAAAAGCTTCTAAATTAGAACAAGGACAAATTTTGCTATTAGAAAATGTAAGATTTCATAAAGAAGAAACCGACAATGACTCAGCTTTTGCAAAAGAGTTAGCTAGTATGGCAGAAATTTATGTAAGTGATGCCTTTGGTTCTACTCATAGAGCACATGCTTCTACAGCAGGAGTTGCTGAATTCTTACCAGCTGTATCTGGATTTTTGATAGAAAAAGAATTACAATTTTTAGGAAATGCAATTTCCAATCCAGAAAGACCTTTTGTTGCTATTTTAGGAGGCGCAAAAGTTTCTGATAAAATAGGAGTTATTGACAGCTTGTTACAAAAAGTCGATACATTAATGATAGGGGGCGGAATGGCATATACATTCTTTAAGGCACAAGGTTATGAAGTAGGAGATTCCATTTGTGAATTGGACAAATTAGATTTAGCCAGAGATTTAATGAAAAAAGCTGAAGAGAAGGGTGTTAAGTTAATGCTACCAGTAGACACTAAGATAGGAAAAGAATATAAACCAGATACGGAAAGCAAAACAGTGGCATGGACAGAAATTCCACAAGGCTGGGAAGGTTTTGATATAGGAGAAGAAACCATTAAACAATATATAGAAGAATTGAAAAAGGCTAAAACAGTAGTGTGGAATGGTCCATTAGGTTTATTTGAGTTTGACCAGTTTGCTGTTGGAACGAATAGCATAGCAAAGGCATTGGCTGAAATTAATGCTACTACGATTATTGGCGGGGGAGATTCATCAGCTGCTGTTAAGAAGATAGGATTAGAAGATAAGATGACTCATATTTCAACAGGTGGTGGAGCTTCGCTAGAATTTTTAGAGGGAAAGGCTTTGCCTGGTATTGAATGCCTTCTAAACAAATAAAAATCAGCATCTTGCACATTTTCGTTAAGATAGTTCAAATTTCGATGTACCAACGTACACCTTCAGCTTGAACTATCTACCAAAAATGCGCAATATACTAATTTTTATTTGTTTATAAATAAAAGAGTTTTAGAAAGAAGAGTAAAAATGGAATTATTAGATGTTTTAGATGAAGAAGGAAATGAGACAGGAAGAGTGGAAGAGAAAGATGTAATACATGAAAAAGCATTATGGCACAAAGAAGTAGATGTTTGGATTGTAAATGAGCAAGGAAAAATTCTAATTCAAAAAAGAGCAGCAACTAAGAAACAAGCACCTAATAAATGGATATCAACAGGAGGTCATGTAAAAAGTGGAGAAGATGTAAAAGAGGCAATGGTTAGAGAAATAAAAGAAGAAATAGGAATGGATTGTAAAAAAGAGAATTTACATTTAATATTAATTGCTAAACATCGTTCTTGGAGAGGGGATAATAATGTTTTTCGTTATCTATATTTTTATCGAACGGAAAAACAATTGCAAGATTTTATAATTGAAAAACGAGAGGTAAGTGAGTTAAAATATATTAGCATTCAAGAGTTGGAACATATTGTAGAAAACAAAGATGAGAATTATCTATTTTGGAGAGAAGAATATATTCAAGATGTGATTCATTATTTAAAGAAAAATATATAAAAAAGGAGAGATATTATGAGAAGAAAAGTAATTGCAGGAAACTGGAAAATGAACATGCTTCCAAATGAAGCTATTCGTTTTATTGAGGAATTAGTACCATTAGTAAAAGACACAGAAAATGAAGTGATTTTATGTGTGCCATACACAGATTTATTCTATGCTTTATTAACAGCACAAAATACCAATATCAAAATTGGAGCACAAAACATGCACTTTGAAGAAAGCGGAGCTTATACAGGAGAGGTATCTGGAAAGATGCTAAAATCTATCAATGTAGAATATGTCATTATTGGACATTCAGAAAGAAGACAATATTTTAATGAGACAGATGAAACCGTCAACAAAAAAATAAAAGCAGCTTTTCAGTATGGATTAAAACCAATTGTATGTGTAGGAGAAACATTAGAACAAAGAGAAGCAGGAAAGACAGAAGAAATAATAACCAAACAAACAGAACTAGCACTAGAAGGATTGACAGAAGAACAAGTCAAAAATACCATAATAGCGTATGAACCAATTTGGGCAATTGGAACGGGAAAAACAGCAACAAAGGAAGATGCCAACAACAGTATTAAGGCAATTAGAAATAAAATTGTCGAAATCTATGGACAAATGGTAGCAGATGAGGTTATAATACAGTATGGCGGAAGTGTAAAAAGTACAAATGCAAAAGAATTATTTGAAATGTCTGATATAGATGGAGGCTTAGTGGGAGGAGCTAGTCTTAAGGCAGAAGAATTTAGTAAAATAGTCCAATTTGAAAAATGAGACAAAAGGGACAGGTTTCATTTGTCTCATGAATTCAATCGAAAAATGTCAAAATAAGATATCAATATAAATTGACAAAAAGTGACAAAAAAGATGAGACAAATTAAACCTGTCCCCTTTGTCTCAAAAAAGAAAAGGAAGGTAGAATATGAAAGACAAACTAACAATGCTAATGATATTAGACGGATTTGGGGATAATCCAAATGGAGATGGCAATGCCATCGAGTTAGCTCAAACGCCTAATATTGATAAACTAATGAAGAAATATACGAATACAGAAATTCATACAAGTGGTTTAGCCGTAGGATTACCAGAAGGGCAAATGGGAAATTCCGAAGTAGGACATACCAATATTGGAGCAGGTAGAATTGTATACCAAGAATTAACGAGAATTACCAAATCAATCGAAGATGGCGATTTCTTTACGAATCCAGAATTTATAGCTGCGATTGAAAATTGTAAAAAACACAATTCTAAATTACACATTTTAGGCTTGTTATCAGATGGTGGGGTTCATAGTCATAATCGACATTTATATGGATTATTAGAAATGGCAAAAAGAAGAGATTTTGAAGATGTATATGTGCATTGTTTCTTAGACGGAAGAGATACACCACCAGCATCAGCGGAAAGCTATATCATCCAATTACAAGACAAAATGGCAGAAAAAGAAATTGGAAAAATTGCAAGCATCTCAGGAAGATTTTATGCGATGGACAGAGATAAAAGATGGGAAAGAGTTAAAAAATGTTATGATGCCCTAGTAGAAGGGGAAGGAAATAAAGCTGGTAATGCTGTCAAAGCCATTGAAGATTCTTATCAAAAGGAAGTATTTGATGAATTTGTGGAGCCAACTTTAATCTGTAATGGAGAAGAACCAGTGGCAACCATTGGAAAACATGATTCTGTTATTTTCTTTAATTTCAGACCAGATAGGGCTAGAGAAATTACAAGAGCAATAGTAGACCCAAATTTTGATGGATTTGAAAATAAAAAAGATTTAGATTTATATTATGTATGTTTTACCAATTATGATGAATCCATGCCAAATGTACACATTGCTTTTGAAAAAGAAGCATTACACAATACATTTGGAGAATATGTCAGTAAAAATGGATATACTCAATTACGTATTGCAGAAACAGAAAAATATGCTCATGTAACATTTTTCTTCAATGGAGGAGAAGAAAAACAATATCAAGGAGAAGACAGAATATTAGTGCCATCTCCAAAAGTAGAAACTTATGATTTAAAACCAGAAATGAGTGCTTATGAAGTAACAGAAAAGGTTTTAGAAGCCATCAAAAATGATAAATACGATTGTATTATACTGAATTATGCTAATACCGATATGGTAGGGCATACAGGAAGTTTGGAGGCAGCTATGAAAGCAGTCGAGACAGTAGATGAATGTGTTGGAAAAGTGGTAGAATTGGTAGAAGAAAAACAAGGAAACATATTAATTACAGCAGACCATGGAAATGCTGAACAAATGATAGATTATAGTACAGGAGAGCCACATACAGCACACACAACCAATCCAGTACCATTAATCTTAGTCACATCAGATGACACTTTAAAGTTAAAAGCAGGAGGAAAACTAGCAGATTTAGCACCAACGATGTTGGATTTAATGAATCTTAAAAAACCAGAGGAAATGACAGGAGAGAGTTTATTAGATAGAGGATAAAAGGAATAAAAGGGATATGTTAAACCATACAAAAAAAATACAAGAAATATATGAAGACATACAACGAAAATTATTTTACATGATACCAGAAAAATGGGAAAAGTTATATCTTTATAGTTCTATCTTGGATGAACCAGACACAGAAGGAAAGACAGGAGAATTATTCTTTTATTACATTCCCAAAGGTATCTTTAAAAAGAAACCAGTTAATGTGTATGAAATACCAACTAAATTTAATTTAGATGAAAATCAATATATAAGATTAGTTCAAATTTTATATGGTAAAATAAAAGAATTAAGACACGAATTTCAAAAATCGGAAACAAAAGAAATTTGGACGAATTTAACCATGTCAATTCAAAGTTTAAAGTTCAAGGTGGAATATGATTATACCGATTTAACGCATAGTGATTTTTCAAGCTATGAAAGACATGTTATATGGCGTTATCAAAATTTAGGAATTGGTGAAGAACAAGTTAGCAAAGAAGATAGGGAGATTTTGAGACGTTATATGTTAGGTGCTAAAACATTAGCGAGAAAAGAGCATTATGATTCTGGTATCTATATCCGAGATATAGAAAATGTGATTGCTTATAGTAATGAAAATGCAAGTACACCAGATGTGGAAGAAATTGTAGAAACGACAGAGAAAAAGTTGAAAAATCAGCTGTTATTATCAAAAGAGGAAATAGAAAAAATGAAAGATAAGTAGTGTTATTGTT
This sequence comes from uncultured Clostridium sp., assembly GCA_948472955.1. Classification (GTDB taxonomy): domain Bacteria; phylum Bacillota; class Clostridia; order TANB77; family CAG-508; genus CAG-269. The sequence goes on from CAOKVW010000037.1 coordinate 13,191, forward strand.
TTTATATATGTTTATTCTAATTATCAATGTTACTATAGTAAAGTTTATGATATTTTTTACTTGTAACTCCCAACTACATAACAGACTGTAAACCTAATTTTTAAGTTATTCAAAACTTAAAAATTAGGAAACAGTCTATAATTTGTCGGTCCCCACGAATTGTTATTTCATAAAAAATATAATAAACTTTAAAAGATAAGTATTGAAGAAAGAGAAGAAACAACATATATATAATTATAAAATAAATGTAGAAATGAAAGGAGCAATTAAAAATGATTTATGCAAAAGAATTAGAAGAAATGTGTCCAGTAGCAAAAGGAGTAGACCACGGACCAGCACCAATTCCAGAAGAAGGAAAATGGGTAAAGGCAAAAGAAATTAAAGATATTTCTGGTCTAACACATGGTATTGGATGGTGTGCACCACAACAAGGAGCATGTAAATTAACGTTGAATGTGAAAGAAGGAATTATTCAAGAAGCATTAATTGAAACAATTGGATGTTCAGGAATGACACATTCAGCTGCTATGGCAGGAGAAATTTTAACAGGAAAGACTTTATTGGAAGCTTTAAATACAGATTTAGTATGTGATGCTATTAATACTGCCATGAGAGAGTTATTTTTACAAATTGTATATGGTAGAACCCAAACAGCTTTCTCTGAGGGAGGTCTTCCAGTAGGAGCAGGATTAGAAGATTTAGGAAAAGGTCATACAAGCCAAGTTGGTACGATTTATTCAAGTTCTTTAAAAGGACCTAGATATTTGAATTTGGCAGAGGGATACATAGTAGAGATTGGTTTAGATAAAAATGACCAGATTATTGGTTATAAATATGTTCATTTAGGTAAAATGATGGATAATATTAAAGCTGGAATCGAACCAAATGAGGCAATTGAAAAGGCTTCTGGTACATATGGAAGGTTTGATGAGGCTGTTAAGAAGATTGACCCAAGGGAAAACTAATTAAAATCAGCAATCTGCACAGTATTATAAAAATATCCAAACTTCGACGTACCAACGTACGCCTTCAGCTTGCCTATTTTTATAATAATGCCACATCTTACTAATTTTAATTAGTTTTAGATAATAATATGGGGGAAATAAAGTGAAATTTGGATTAGATGAAAAAGTAATAGAAGACATAGTAAATATTTTAAAAAAATATGAAGAAGTTGAAAGTGCGAAGATATTTGGCTCACGAGCAAGAGGAGATTATCGAAAAGCATCTGATATAGATATCGCTTTATTTGGAGATAATTTAACAGATTCTATTCATACAAAGGTATTTTTTGAGATGGATGATTTATATTTACCCTATAAAATTGATTTAATTAATTTTAATAGTATAAGCCCAGATAATACAATAAGAGATAATATAGTAAAAGAAGGAGTTGAATTTTATGCCAAATAATTTAATAGAAAGTTATGAAACATTTAAAAAAGCTTTTTCAAAACTGAGAGAATTTGTAGATACAGATAATGGAACTGAAAAGGATAAAGCAGCAATTATACATGCATATGAATATACATTTGAATTATGGTGGAAATCATTACAAAGATATTTACAGGATTTTGAAACAGTAACTGAATTTGGACCAGGTTCAACGATAAGAAATGCATTCCAATATGGACTAATAGAAGAGGGGCAAGACTATATGAATTTATTAAAAGATAGAAATTTAATAGCTCATACTTATAAAGAAAATATAGCAACTGAAATATATGAAAGAATTGTAAATAAACATATGAATATACTAGAAAAATTTATAAAAGAATTTGATAAAAGAATTGTATAAAGCGAATCCTAAGAATTTTTAAGCAATGGTAATCGCAAAGAAATTTTAACAATTCGCATAATTATCTTCTATGGAAATTTATCATACAATGATAAATTTCCTAGAATATAAAAAATAAGGAGGAATAAAAATGGCAGTAACATTTGAAAGTTATGAAAGAAGAATTGA
>CAOKVW010000038.1 GCA_948472955.1 uncultured Clostridium sp.
AGAAAGAGTCAAAAGTAAAAGAGAAAGAGTCAAAAGTAAAAGAGAAAGAGTCAAAGGTAAAAGAGAAAGAATCAAAGGTAAAAGAGCAAGAGTTGAAAGTAAAGGAACGAGAGAAAAAACTAGAAAAGCAAGAGACCGAAATTAAGCAAGAAAAAAATAATATTATTATCAATATGCTAAGAAATAATATAGATGAAAATACAATCTTAAGAATTGTTAATATTGATAAAAGTAGGTTAGCAAAAATAAAAAAGCAAATGATGGCAAGTTAACTGGTATATGAGAATATAAAATAGGTAAAACCAAAAAAGGTGCTAAAAACAGCTATTTAGATTTTTTTCTAAATAGCTGTTGACAATTTAAACTAACTATAATATAATCTATTTAGAAATATTTCTAAATACCTAAAAGGAAGTGATACAAATGGGAATGTCAGAAACTCTCAAAGCCATAGCAGACCCCGTTAGAAGAGACATATTAGAAATGCTAAAAACTGAAAAAAAATCGGCAGGAGAAATTGCAGAAAAATTCAATCTCACAGGAGCCACTGTCTCGTACCATTTATCGCAACTAAAAAAAGCGAATTTAATTATAGAGAGTAAATATAAAAACTTTATCTATTATGAATTAAATACATCTGTTTTTGAAGATGTATTATCATGGATTTATCGATTTATGAAAAAAGAAGGGAATGAATAAAATGAAAAATATCAATTGGAAAATTGTAATCATAACGAGCTTAGTATGCTTATTACCTATTGTTTTAGGAATTATATTTTATCAACAACTACCAGAACAAATGCCAGTACACTTTAATATCAATAATGAAATAGACAATTATGCTTCCAAGAATTTTGTCTTATTTGGCATACCCATTATTTTAACAGGATTGCAAGTTTTTTGTTGTATCCTAACGGATTGCAAAGAAAGCAAAAACACACAAAGACCAAGATTTATTACCATTATAAAATGGTTTATACCAATACTAAGTATCGTAGTATCTACTATATTAATTGAAATCCCATTAGGCAGTACAGTAGATGTTAGAAAAAGTGTATGTTTGGTAATCGGTATTTTCTTTATCTTAACAGGAAATTACCTTCCTAAAATGAGCTATGAAATGGCAAAAGGGAAATTTCATCCTATGCCAAAAAATGAGAAAATATATCGAAAATTGGTTAGAATGTTAGGCTATACTTTTGTTATTAGTGGTATTGCTCTATTAATTAGTATTTTGTTTGCCCCAATTTTTACAGTTGCTGTTATTATTGTTTTAGTGGTTACTATTTTGGTAGAAGAATTGTATGCTTGGATAAAAAAGTAAAATAGAAGGTTACTAGTCAGCCTTATTATTTGTTTTCTTATGAGAAAGCTTAATATATTATTTTTTCATACCTTGTGTGTCGCAACTTCCAGAATAAATATACTAGTCTGTAAGTTGCTCCAATCGCACTCGCTTTGCTCGTTTAGTCGCTTACGCGGTATTTCAAAAATAATATATTAAGCTTTCTCATTAAGAAATGTAGAAGTAGGCTGACCAGTAACAATAGAAGATATTTTGAAAAGCAAGTGATAGAAAATTACTTGCTTTTTTTGCTATTTTAGTGTTATGATAATACCATAAACTAGGAGAAAATAAGGTTGGAAAAATAAAATTTGATTTTTTCTCTAACGATATTTAAATCTTAAGAAAGGAAAAAAATTAAAATGCAAAAAATTTTAATTGTAGAAGATGACGAAAAATTAAGGAACGAATTAGAAACATTTTTAAACAACAATGGGTATCAGGCAGAAACGCTAAAAAGTTTCAATCATACGATACAAGACATTTTAAATAGAAATCCGAATTTGTTATTATTAGATGTGAACTTACCCAATGCGGATGGAGAATATATATGCAAAGAAATCAGAAAGCAATCCAATCTGCCAATTATTATTGTAACTAGTAGAAACAATGAAATTGATGAACTATTAAGTTTAAACTATGGGGCAGACCATTACATTACCAAGCCTTTTCATCTTCAAATTTTATTGGCAAAAATAGCTTCTTTATTAAGAAGAACCAATATAGAAACCAATGCCCAAGACAAAATAGAGGCAAAAGATTTTGTTTTAAATACGGATAAAAGTACAATCCAAAAAGATGGCAAAGAGATAGAATTAACCAAAAATGAATTCAGAATTTTAAAATATCTCGTGCAAAATCGAAACAAGATTGTAGCAAGAGAAGAGATTATGGCATGTTTATGGGATAGCGAGAATTTTATAGATGATAACACTTTAACGGTTAATATGACTAGATTGAGAAATAAGTTGGAGGAATTGGATTTAAAAGAATTATTACAGACAAAGAGAGGACAAGGTTATATTTTATTGTAAATTATTCTTAAATAATAGTTACTACTCAGCATCGTTGATTTTTATTAAAAAGTTTATCTATTTTTTATTTGTAACTCCCAGCTACGAACAGTCTGTAATTCCATAACAGACTGTAATCTTGCTGGTCCCCCCGAATTGTTACATCATAAAAAATAGATAAACTTTTAAAACAAAAAGGAGATAGGGTTGAACTGTAACAAATAAAATAAGAAAGGATTCAAAAATGCGATTTACAGATTTTTTAAAAGACAAATTGCTAACGATAAGTCTATTACTATTTGGTCTTATCACAATCGAAATATTTTTAGCCATTTATCCGATAGGGAATTTCATCAAATTCTATATTCCAATCATCTTAATGGTCTTCTATTGGATAGGAATTAGCATGGAATATTTTACCAAAAGGAAATTTTATCAAAATGTGTTTCACACCCTAGATGAATTAGACGAGAAATATTTAGTCAATGAATTAATCAAAAATCCTAACTTTATAGAAGGAAAGTTGTTAAAAGAGGTATTGGAACAGACCGATAAAGCTATGTTAGAGAAGGTGAATCAATATAAGTATTTACAAGAAGATTATAAGGAATATATTGAATTATGGATTCATGAAATTAAAACACCAATTACAGCCAGTAAAATGGTGATTGAAAACAACAAAAATGAAATTACGAAAAGCATTGATGAGGAATTAGATAAAATAGAAGACTATACTGAACAAGCTCTTTTCTATGCAAGGAGCAATACCGTAGAAAAGGATTATTACATTAAAAAAAGTAATTTGAAAGATATGGTAAATGAATGTGTTAAGAAAAATAAAAATATATTGATTCAAGAAAAAATAAGTATGAATTTGCATGATTTAGATAGGAATGTTAATACCGATAGTAAATGGATTGTTTTTATTTTAAATCAACTCATACAAAATAGTGTAAAATATCGAAAAGAAGAGGGTCGTTCCGAAATTGAAATGTATGCAAAATCGGGAAAAGAGAATGTGATTTTATATGTGAGAGATAATGGCATTGGCATCAAAAAGGGAGAAATTACGCGAGTTTTTGAAAAAGGCTTTACAGGAACAAATGGAAGATTATCCAACAAAAAATCAACAGGAATTGGCTTGTATTTGTGTAAAAAGCTATGTGATAAGCTTGGTATTTCTATTGAACTGAATTCAACACAAGGGGAAGGGACAGAAATAAGGTTGGTTTTTCCAAAAGGGAGCTATACAATCTTAGAAAATAAGTAAGGAAAGGGAAAGAAAATGAAACCTGTAAAAATGAACTGTTTGGGAGATAGTATTACCTATGGTTATCTAAATGAACAAGGCGATGCAATGGAAAAAAGCTATCCAATCCTATTAAAAGAGATATTAAAATTAGATATCGTAAGAAATTATGGAATCAATGGGAGCACGATTGCAGATGGAGAAAATCCGATGTATATTCGTTATCAAGATATGAATGATGAGGCTGATATAGTAAGTGTGCTTGCTGGTACAAATGATTTTGGAAGAGAAGAAATTGCGATTTCTCCATTGGGAACCAACAAAGATAAACAGGGAAATACGGTATATGGTGCATTAAATATTTTATGCAGAGGATTAAAAGAAAAATATCCAAAAGCATTTTTGTTTTTTATGACACCTTTACGTTGTGAGGGAGATACCATTCCCAACCAATATGGCTATACTTTGGAGGATGTGAAAAAAGCAATTGAAGAAATTTGTGCGAACCATGAAATACCAGTATTAGATTTATATACAGAGGGAGATTTTTTTCCAGAGAAGCAATGGTTTTTTGAGAAATATTGTGTGGATGGGTGGCATCCAAATCAGAGATTTGTGGAAGAAATTTTGACAAATAAAATTGCTGATTTTATAAAATCACAAAAGTTTTTTATGGAAAATCTGTTATAATCCCAATGTAGTAATTAACATTTTTTAAAGTGGTTCATTACCACTACTTTCTTTTAATCTATAATTTTAAGAAAGTGACAATTTAAAGGAGGGAAAGCAACATGAAGAATGGAGAAAAAACTTGGGAGGTTGACATAGGTGAGTGGGAGTACGAAAAAGAAAAAGCTGAATTAGAATGGAATCCAAATTCACACGTCTGGAAACTTACCATTAGTAAGAATTCGAAAGTAATTTGTATAAGTACAACGATGTGGCATACTAAAAATCATTATATGACTCAAATTGTGTTCATGAATGCAGAACAACGGCCAGAAGTTTTCTTTGAAATTTTTGAGAAAAAATTTAACGAAGAATTTTATTATCCAAAAGAATTAGATGAAATAGCCAAAAAAATTACAGAAATATGCAAAATTGTGTGGAAATATATTGGTAAAGATTCCAGATTTTCACCAGAAGAGAGTTGTGCTGAAGAATTGCTTCTAAATCATTTTTCTGATAATGCAACATTTCATGTTTATCATGGCAATGGTCTTTTCTTTGGAATGAGAAGAAAACGTTTTAACAAAGAAGAGGTAGAAAAAATAGAAGCCATTCCTATGAGATGCAGAGAAAATCCCTTAAAATTTCCTTGGTAGCATTTCGGATTGATGATGCTGTCATTGAAAAAACGCATCCTTCAAATATTAGGGTATTTGGAGGGTGCGTTTTTAACCTTACAAAACTGTAAGGTTTTTGTAAGGCAAATCGATGTCACTTAAAAGAAAAATGTTTTATACTTAAACTATACAAAAAATAGATAAATTTCAAGAGAAAAACTAAAACAAGAAAGGAGATTTTATCAAATGGAAAAAATCTTAGAAGTCAAAAACATAGAAAAATACTATGGAAGCAAAACAAACTTAAGCAAAGCAGTCGACAACATCAGTTTTGAGGTAGACAAAGGAGAATTTGTAGGAATCATGGGAGCCTCTGGAAGTGGAAAAACCACACTTTTAAACTGTATCTCAACCATAGACAAAGTAACAGCAGGACATATCATCATACATGGGAAAGACATCACGAGGCTAAAAGGAAATCAATTAAACAAATTTAGGAGAGAAGAACTAGGATTTATCTTCCAAGACTTTAACCTATTAGATACCCTAACAGCCTATGAAAACATAGCTATTTCCCTAACCATACAAAAGATAAAGGCGAGAGAAATTGACAGGAGAGTCAAAGAAATAGCAGAAAAATTAGGGATTCGAGAGATTTTAAGCAAATATCCTTATCAAGCATCAGGAGGGCAGAAGCAAAGAATTGCTTCCGCAAGAGCGATTATTACCAATCCTAAATTGGTTCTAGCTGATGAACCAACTCGGTGCCTTAGACTCGAAATCAGCCAGACAATTACTAGAAAATTTTGAATACTTAAACCAGAAAATGAAGGCAACCATTCTAATGGTTACCCATGATGCTTTTACCGCTTCTTATGCCAATCGTATTCTATTTATCAAAGACGGAAAAATCTTTAATGAATTAATCAAAGGAAATGACACGAGAAAACAATTTTTTGAAAAAATAATCGAGGTACAAACACTCCTTGGAGGTGATTTGAACGATGTTATTTAAGTTATCTTTTGAAAACATGAAAAAAAGTTTTAAAGATTATGCTATCTATTTCTTAACACTAGTATTAGGGGTAGCCATTTTTTACATGTTCAACTCCTTAGACAGTCAAGAAGCCATGCTCAATGTATCAGAATCTTCCAAAGAAATTATCAAATTAATGATTAATCTGCTTGGAATGGTATCCGTATTTGTAGCAGTTATCTTAGGGTTATTGATTGTATATGCCAACAATTTCTTAATCAATCGAAGAAAAAAAGAATTTGGTATTTATATGACCTTAGGAATGGGCAAAACACAAATATCTAAAATTATATTAATCGAAACCATATTAATTGGAATTATCTCATTAGGAATCGGAATTGTGATAGGAGTATTTGCCTCTCAATTGATGTCAGTTCTAGTTTCCAAACTATTTGAGGCAGATATGAGTGAATTTACTTTTGTATTTTCTCGGAAATGCGTGTTTCAAAACTTGTGTCTATTTTGCCATCATGTATGTAGCAGTAGCCATTTTTAATACCATTACCATTTCCAGATACAAGTTAATCCATTTATTAACCGCCTTAAAGAAAAATGAAAAAGTAAAAATCAAAAATCCATTTTTATGTGTTGTTATCTTTCTTTTGGCAAGTAGTGTATTAGGCTATGCTTACTGGAAAGTAACAGGAGGGATTCAAACATTAGATACGGCAGACAAGATTTTACCTGTTATTATCATGGGAACAGTCTCTACTATTTTCATCTTTTGGTCTTTATCTGGATTTGTTTTAAATTTGATAAAATCCATGAAAAAGGTCTATTTGAAAGATACCAATATGTTTGTATTAAGACAAATTAACAATAAAATTAATACGATGGTAGTTAGCATGAGTGTCATTTGTTTAATGTTATTTATGACGATTTCTATCTTATCTTCTAGTTTGTCATTGAGAAATACCATGCAAAAGGATTTAAAAGAAATGACCCCAGTTGACATCAACTTATACAAAACAGCTAATTTACCAGAACAAAGTGTCAATCGTTATGGAAAAGAAAATATTTATACCAAAGAAGCAAGAGAAGATTCCAAAATAACCATACAACAAAGCTTGAAAAATAGTGGAATGGGTAATGATATCTTAAAAGATGTAGTAGAAATTCCAATTTATACGAGCAATCAATTGACAATGGCAACTTTTTTTGGAGAATGCTTAGAACAAGTAAAAGCACAGTTTTCGATGCTTGCCTATGACACACCAGAAGAAATTGTGAAAATATCCGACTATAACAAAATTGCTAAACTCTATGGCATTCAACAATATGAATTAAAAAACGATGAATATATCGTACTTTGTGATTATGATACCATGGCAAAAATAAGAAATCAACCGTTAGAAAAGAAAAATGTGCTTACCATTGCAGGAAAACAGTATCATACCAAATATCAAGCATGTCAGGAAGGATTTATTGTCATGGCAACCAGTCATGTGAATACAGGAATCATTTTAGTACCAGATGATTGTCCATTAACGGAAGAAAATAAAGAAAAATATTTTTTAGCGGCTAATTATAAGGCAACAACAGAGGAAGAAAAAGAGAAGATAGAAGAACTGTTTACGGATAGAAACGCTTCTAGTTTCATACAAAAATTACAGGAACAAGGTATTACCATTGATGGTATGACTAAAATATCTATTATGGAATCCAGTGTGGGATTAGCTACCATTGTTACTTTTATTGCCATTTACTTAGGTATCATTTTCTTGATTGCAAGTTCTGCTATTTTAGCTTTAAAACAATTAACAGAGAGTTCAGACAATAGACAAAGATATATTATTTTGAGGAAAATTGGTTGTGATGAAACGATGATAAATAGAGCATTGTTCCGCCAAATTGGTATATTTTTTGCTATGCCATTGTTGTTAGCTGTGATTCATTCTGTTTTTGGGATTCAGTTTGTGTTGTCTATGATGGCTGGTTTAGCAAGTACAGAGGATTTATTGCCTTCTGTTGTGGTGACAGTTATTGTGATAGGTGCGATTTATGGGGCTTATTTCTTGGCGACTTATTGGGGTAGTAAGAACATTATTAAAGAGTAACATTTTTCTCATAAATTTTATATGATATAGAAAAAGTAAAAGGAGAGGATAACAAATGCAAAATATGCAAATTGTTAGAGCCAATAGATATCTATATCGATATGACGAAATTGTAAAGCAAATGGCAGAAAAAATGTTGTCACAAAATGTCACCAATAGTGTCACAATTAATTTTATGGAATGTATGATACCACATCATCAAGCAGCTATTGAGATGTCGGAAAACTTATTACTGTATACAAGGTATCAACCCTTACAAGAAATAGCTCAAAACATCATAAAAATGCAAACAGAAGAAATTCAGGAAATGGAAGAAATTTGTAAAACCACTTATGGATTTCCCAATACACCGCAGGTAGTAGATAACTATAGGCAAAAATACTTAGAAATTACGAAAAATATGATTGAGAAAATGAAAAATGCCCCTAGATGTGTCAATATTAATTTGAATTTTGTCAATGAAATGATACCACATCATGAAGGTGCGATTGCTATGTGCGAAAATTTACTATCTTATCGTATTGACCCAAGATTAAAATTAGTAGCAGATTCGATTATAAAAGAACAAAGCGAAGGTATAAAACAATTAAAAGAGATACAAAAAAGATTATGTGGTAAAAATAGTATGTAATTTTATTATAAGTAAAAAATGAAAAAAACATAATAGAAAAAATTTCTATTGTGTTTTTTTTATAATCTAAAAGAAAAATTGACATAATAGAAATATAAAAACAAAAAAGGAGGAATTTTTTCATGAAAAAAATAATTAGCATTTTTGCTATTGTAACATTATTAACTGTACTTATTTTCACTGGTGCCAGTTATGCAGCTGCCTTAGATACCATTGATGTGCAAACAGACAAAACGACTGTAAGACCAGGAGAAGAAGTAAAAGTAACCGTTCAATTTGGACAAAACTTAGGAGCCTATACTTTTGATGTAACCTATGACAACAATATTTTTGATTATGTATCGGCAGAAGGAGGAACAGCAAATGACACAACAGACAAAGTAAGAGTTGTTTACCATGACGCAACAGGAGGTACCAATCCACGTACCAATATGAGTGTAACCTTCCGTGCCAAGGCAGATATTACAACCTCTAACCCAACAGAATTTACCATCACAGCAGAAGGATTAGCCAACGCAGATGCCTCTGTTCAATTTGATGACATCACAACACCGATTGTTAAAAACGTAACAGTAGAACCAGTATATGTTGATTATACTATCAAATTAGAACATGCTGGAGAAATTGTTAAAACAGAAGAAAAAGCAATGACGCTTTCTTATGCTTCCCCAATGGGACGTTATTACGAACATGCCAGATTAATTGCAGAAGCCACAACACCAGCAGGAGCAACTGTTCAATTATTAGCAACAGACCAAGCTAACTTGGAACATGATATTATCCAAAGTGGATGGGGTGATGCACAAGGTTATAAAATAGGAGGAAAAGACGTTTCGCAAGTATTACAAACAAAAGCTATTTTTAGTCAAGCTGGAGATTATACCATTACTTTAAAATTAATCGACAGAGACAATTCTGACCAAGTGATTGCAGAGCAAGCTTTTCCATTTACCGTATTAGAAGAAGCAACTCCTGTAACACCAGAACCAGAAATGCCAGAAGAACAAGAAGTAGAGGAAGTAAATCCAGAAGAAACACCAAAAAGATTACCAAAAACAGGTAGCAATATCTATGTACCAGTCATCGTTGTTTTAATGGCATTGGTTAGTTCTTATGTTTATGTTAATAAGAAAAAATAAAACTAAATAAGATGTTTTTGCTAATAGCAAGACATCTTATTACATACACAAGGAGAAAAATTAAAATGAAGAAAACCAAAAGAAAAAAACAAAAAAAGATAATTAATTACATTGTGATAGCTAGTACACTAGGAATTATGATATGGTTTAGTGTTCAAGAATACAAAGACATTCAAATAAAAAAGCAAAAAATGGCACAAACAGAATCCCCTTACCAAACACAAAATATTAGTACACAAAATGATGAAAAGCAAGAAAAAGAAGTCATAACGGGAATAGCCAAAGAATACCCCAAAGAGGAGATTCCAAAACAATATAAAGGCTATGCTGTAGCAGCTAAATTAGAAATTCCAGAAATCAAGCTACAAACCTATATCTTAAAACAATATTCAAAAAATGCTTTAAAGGTATCTGTTACTAAATTTTGGGGAGCAGACCCCAATCAAATTGGAAACTTTTGTGTAGCAGGACACAATTTTCAAAATAAAAATATGTTTCACAATTTGAGAAATTTAGAAATTGGAAATCGATTGAGCATTTCTGATGAAAGCATTGGAAAAGTAGAATATGAAATTTATGACATCTATAGAGTACAACCAGAAGATGTAAACTGTTTGTCCCAAGAAACCAACGGAAAACGTGAGGTGACATTGATTACTTGTACCACTGATTCTGAAAAAAGAATCATTGTGAAAGCAAAAGAGATAGAAGGATAATTTTGGGGACAGAGGCAATTGCCAAGACGGACGAACCTTTTTGATAATCATTTATAATAAGCAATAATTTTTAATGATAAAAAATAAAATTGCCAAAAAAGGTTCGTTCGTCTTGGCAATTGCCTCGTTTCCCAAATCACGAAAGGAGAGAAAGCATGAAAAAGAAAATTTTGTTTATTAGCATTTTATTTTTGCTGATGTCAGTCAGTTTATTTCTCTATTTTCAAGTAACAGCATCCACCAAATTAGAGGGAATTGATAGTTTTCCCAGTAGTTATCAGCCGTATTTAAGAGAACTAGCTAACAAACATCCGAATTGGAAATTTACAGCTTTATATACGAATTTAGATTGGAATCAAGTGATGAATGAGGAAAATGTATTTGGCAAAAATCTAGTTCCTAAAAATTATTCGGACAGATGGAAAAATACGACACCAGGTCAATACAATGTAGAGGTAGACAGTGGTTGGGTAGATAGTTCAAGACAAGCAGTGGAATATTGTATGGACCCCAGAAATTTTTTAAATGAGGTTCGCCTTTTTCAATTTGAAGGCTTGTCTTATGATGAACATACAAACAATTTGGAGGGGATTGAAAAAATCTTATATGGAACTGAATTTTATCAAACAAAAGTGTCCTATTTAGACAGTAATGGGAATACCATTTCTATGAATGAAAAATATGCTGATTTGATTTTGCAAGGCGGACAAACATCCAAGGTAAGTCCCTATCATTTAGCTTCTCGTATCAAACAAGAGGTAGGACCTTTTTTATCACATAGTTCTATTAGTGGAAATGTAGAAGGTTTTAAAGGCTTATACAATTTTTATAACATAGGGGCTACCAGTTCGTCAGAACCGATGGGAGCCATTAAGAAGGGATTACAATATGCCAAAGATGGCAAAGGGGCAAGTCAAGCCACCAAAGATAAATACTTAATTCCTTGGAATACCAAAGAAAGAGCCATTACAGGTGGTGGCATTTTTATTGGTTCCAGTTATATTAATGTAGGACAAAATACCATTTATTTACAAAAATTTGATGTCAATGACGATAGAGGAAATGATTTATTTTGGCATCAATATATGACCAATGTATTAGCTCCTTATAGTGAGTCCAAGTCAATTTATAATGGGTATCAAAAAAGTGGGTTATTAGCAACATCTATGTCTTTTATTATCCCCGTTTATCATAATATGCCAACCATTCCCACACAAAGTCCCAATATCAATCCCAATGATTTTAATCAAGATAATACAAAAGTATATTGTAATGGAAACAATGTCAATGTAAGAACAGGACCTTCTAGTTCTTATGAAATCATTACAACAGTAAACGAATCAGATAAAATGACTCGAATTGGGAAAGGAAGGCAATCTGGAGAAAGATGGGATAAAGTAATGTTGGAAAATGGAATCATTGGTTACATTTATCAAACTTATGTTACAGAAATACCTCCTGTCGAGATAGAAAGAATTGAACTTAGTCTAGATAATACCATGCTACAAAAAGGAGAGAAAAAACAATTGCAAGTAAAAATTTCGCCAGCAGAAGCCAGTCATCATAAAGTAAGATATACCTCTAGTGCTCCAACCGTTGCCACTGTTGATGACAAAGGAAATATACAAGCTATTCGTTCTGGAACAGCAACGATTACCGTTAAAGCAGAAGAAAATAATGTGCAAAATCAAATCACGATAACCGTATATAGTAAAGTAACAGGAATTCAACTAGACCAAAATGAAATTTATATGCAGGTGGGAGATACCTTCCAAATACATGGAATGGTTGAACCAGAAGATGCGAATAATCAGACCATTGTTTACAAAAGTAGCAATACACAAATAGCAACTATACAAGAACAAGGAATTATCACAGCCAAACAAATAGGGGAAACTAATATATTAGCCATTTCTCAAGAAAATCCAAGTATACAAGCACAATGTAAATTATTTGTCGTAAGAACGATGGACGATTCCGAAATTCATTTTGACAGTTCTTTAACGGTTAATAGCTTAGAAATCAGTGGGATAGATGTTAATAACAATACCGTTGTAGATATTCAACAAAAGATTACAACCGATTTAGAAATTGAAATAGTAAATTACAAAAATGAAATTTTGCAAGATACCGACCCAGTGGGAACCGGTAGCAAAATACGTGTCAAAGAAGATGGCAAAATTTTAAGACAATATCAAATTATCTTGTATGGAGATGCCGATGGCGATGGAAAAATTACAAGTGTGGATTTATTAGTTTTACAACGACATATCTTAGAAATAGAGCCAATGAATGCTATTTTTAGAAAAGCTACTAATATTAACAAAAATGGCAAAAAGCCAACCTCTGTGGATTTGCTATTAATCCAAAGACATATCTTAGGATTGCAAATGATACAACAAGGTGGATAGGGACATGGGGACGTAGATAATGTCCCCATTATAAATAATAGGATAAACTAATGTATCATCTATTATTTTTTTACACCTTGTGTGTCGCAACCTTCAGATTTTAATGTCGTGGGTTGCTCCAATCGCACTCGCTATCGCTCGTTTAGTCGCTTACGCGGTGTTACAAAAATAATAGATGATACATTAAGTTAGCAATTTTAAGTGTTTGGGACATTATCTACGTCCCCATGTCCCATATTCCAAAAGGAGAGATGTTTATGAAAAATAAAAAAAGTTTAATTATCTTAATTTTTATTATGACTTGTTGTTGGTTCTTAAACCACAGCTATGCTTCTAACACAGCAACCGTCTATTTATCTAGCAGTAAAGATATCGTAGAAAAAGGTGAGGAAATAGAAATAATGGTTAATATAGAAAGTAGAAAAACAGCAGCTTTCCATCTATCTCTTTATTTTGATAGTTCAAAACTAGAGTATGTGTCTGAAATAGAAAATGTTAATAGAATGGATAATCGTATCATTTTTGTTTGGTATGACACGCAAGGTGGAAAAGGGGCAAAAGAGGGAGAATTAGCAAAATTTAAGTTTAAAGCAAAGGAAAATGGATTAGCCACTTTTACGATACAAGGAGAATTTTATAATGAAAAAGCACAATTGATACAAACGGATTTCAAAGAAAAACAAGTGCAAATTGGAAAAGAGGAAAGCATTTTGCAAAAACAAGTAGAAGACGAAAAAGGAAACAATTTGCAAACTAGTAATGCTACATTACAAGCTTTACGATTAGACCGAGAAGGATTAACCCCTAATTTTGATAAAGATGTTCGTGAGTATTATCTGACCCTATCAAATGATGTACAAGAGGTAGAAGTATTGGCGATTACTGAAAATCCGAAAGCTACTGTTGAGATAAGGGGCAATACAGGTTTAAAAGAAGGATTAAATGATATTACTATTCATGTTATTTCAGAAGATAAGGTGCAAAATAATAATTATATCATTCATGTAACAAAGACAGCTAACCTAGAACTAGCTAATACCAATTTAGAAATGTTAGCAATTGAAAATGTTTTATTAAATCCTCCTTTTGATAATTCTGAAACCAATTATAAAGCTGAAGTATCATACGATACAGAAAGTATCCATCTTTTAGCTGTACCAGAAAATGAACAAGCAAGTGTACAAGTAACAGGCAAAGAGAATTTGAAGGAGGGGCATAATTTAGTTAGTATATTGGTAACAGCACCAAATGGTTTTACCAAAAAGAATTATCAAATGGATGTGTATCGAAGGAATTTGCAAGAAGAGGAGATGTATCAAGAGGAACAGGAGGAAAATAGAGATAAATTAGAAGAGGCTTATCAAATACAAGAATTGAGTGGTAATATTGATGAGGTGCAAGAACAAGCTACCGAAGGGCAAAGTAAAAAGTATGAAAATATTGCTGTTTGGGTTGTGGTTGCTAGTGTGATGGCTTTTGTGATATTGTGGGGGATTTGGAAGAAAAGGCAGAATAGATAATTTTGTAATTGTATCATTAAATGTAATATATTTAGTATAGAATACACAGATAAAAATATAATAATACTAATAGATAGTTTAATATTTTTTTAAGTTTCGACTTTTTGCAAGTGAGGGTGGTAATATATTATTTTTTATACTTTGTGTGTCGCAACTTCCAGAATAAAATATACTAGTCTGTAAGTTGTTCCAATCGCACTCGCTTCGCTCGTTTTGCTGTCCACTGTTAAAGCTTGCTTGTTACAGTGGCAGTATGCGTTAGCTGGTCACTTACGCAGTGTTGCAAAAATGATATATTACCACCCTCACTTGTAAAAAGTCGAAACTTGAATAATATTTTATCTTGACAAAAGTCAATTTAAAATGTTATACTATCTATAGTAGATCAGTAGTTCAGCAACCTACGGGACTGGACT
>CAOKVW010000039.1 GCA_948472955.1 uncultured Clostridium sp.
CTTTTGTCTAGCTTTTAGCAAAAAAAATGTAACACTTTTTATGTTACATTTTTTATAATTCCTCTGTTGTTAATTTCAATTGGCAGTTTCTGATGGCATTTTTCCTTTAAAACATCTGAACCATAATGAAATTCCGCTGCTTATCTATTTTCATAGAAAATACTAGCATTGTAAAATCATCTCTACAATACATATTTATATCATATTAAATATAGAAACCTTATTTTTATAGTTTTGACTATTTGATAACAAATAGATTAAATTTCTTATTCCAAAATCTCTTTCAACCTTTTAAACTGTTTTGTCAAATATAAATAACCAATCAAGCCTTCAAAAGCAGTTGCATATTTATATTCTTGTACATTAGCATTTTTAGGTAAATGATGGCTTTCCGCATTTCGACCACGTCTTACGATATCTTTTTCTTCTTCGGTCAATTTATCATAAATTTTCTCTAAAAGTTTTGCTTGGCTTTTTGCTTTTACATGTTTGATTGTTTCGATGTGTAATTTGTGTGGTTTTAAATTTGTCTTATTAACCAAATTGGTTCTTATATATAATTCATACACACAATCTCCTACATATGCCCAAGTTAATGGTGATAGAAGATTGATTTCTTCTTCTGGTCTATCTAAATGAATCCATTCTTCCATTTTTTACTTCCTTTTTTATTTTATTTGTTTCGCTTTCATAATTTAGCTTAGATTTTCTATTGTGATTTTTCCGATCATTCCATTCTTGAATTCGTCCAATAGAATTCTTGCTGTTTTTTCTTCGTCTATGTTGCCTCCAGAGATGATACAACCTCTTTTTCTTCCTATGGCAAGCATAATTTCATAGATATTTTCGTTTTCTAGTTGTTCTTGTGCAAGCATATCTTCGATAAACTGTTCTGAGATTTTATATCTTTCACATAGCTTAGTTCTGTTATTTTCTATTAAAAATTTGGTTAGATAATAAGCTATCTCTACTCTTTCTAATATATTTTCTTTGATGGTTCCTGTGAAAGCTAAGTTCAAAGCAACTTCTTCACTTTCAAATTTGGGCCACAATACTCCTGGTGTATCTAGCAATTCTATTTTTTCATTGATTCGAATCCATTGTTTTTGCTTGGTTACACCTGGTTTATTTCCTACTCCTGCTGTTGTTCTTTTGGAAATTCGATTGATAAAAGATGATTTTCCCACATTCGGTATTCCTAATATCATCGCTCTTATTTTTCTTCCAATTCTCCCTTTATCAGCTTGTGCTTGTATATCTGGGTTCATGATGTTTTCAATTTTTCGGATGCACTGGTCAATTCCTTTTCCTGAATTGGCATCTGTGGCTACTGCTGGTATTCCCTTCTTTTCAAAATATTGCAACCATAATTGATTTTGCTTTTCATCTGCTAAGTCACATTTATTTAATACAATTATTTTCTTTTTTCCTTTTGTGATACTTGCTATATCTGGATTTTGACTAGAAATTGGTATTCTAGCATCTAGCAATTCTATTACAATATCTATTATTTTTAAATCTTCTTGTATTTGTCTCCTAGTTTTTGCCATATGACCTGGATACCAGTTTATATTCATCTTAGGAATCATTTCTTCACTATTATTCATTTATTTAACCTCTTTTTTCAATTTGTTTTTCATCATCTATGTATTTGTAATCTAGTGCATTGCTTTTGGATATGGCAGATTTTTTTGTTTCTTTTTCATACAAATCTTTAGCTCCTTTAGCAACTCCACCGCCTCTTTTAGCTACATTTAAATTTTCTTTTAGTCCTTTTGGTCTCTCTTCTCTTGCAATATCTCTAGTTGCTATTTCTCCAATATTGGTAAGTGCCACCTCTATATCTGTCATATTGTCTCTTAAAGATTCTTTTCTAATTCCTTTCAGTTTTTTATACTCACTTGCTTTCATTCCTGACCAGCCTTTGTATATTTCATTTGTTAAAAGTGCATATTCAACAGGCTTATTAATTCCTCCCTTTTTCCAAATGTCTGTCAGTTTAAATCTATCTACAATCCCTGTTAATCTTGCCTTAATCCATTCGTCAGTATATCCTTTATTACGATAATATTCTACAGCTCTATTCACAGCTATTTCTGGGTCAAATATTTCATCAATTCTTTGGCTTCCTAAATTAGCTAGCCATATTTTAAATGGCTCTGCTTTAGGACTTGGAACAGATTCAATAAGCCTTAGAATTCCTTTTGTATCTAGTGCATCTCTTAATCTAATTTTTCCATCTGGTGCTAACATTTTCAACTGACTACAAAATGTAGTCACTTCACTGCCTTCCTTCTTTAATCTATTTTTTAATACAGACCAATATTTTCTAGGTTCCTTACTATCAGTTAATGCACTAATTACATCAACAACACTAAAAAAATATTCTTCTTTTTCACTATCCCATATACTTCTTATTTCTTTGTCTTCAAAGAGATTTGAAATTGTATCTAACTTATTATCTATAACTATCATGTCCTTACTTTATTGCTTTAATTCTTTTTGTACGCCTTACATGCTTTAACAAATTCTTTAAAAATATTTTGCATACTCTGTTCTTCCATAATTTCTGGATGCCATTTTAAACCAAAACAAAATCTTTTATCTTTCAACTCTATTGCTTCTACAAACCCATCTAAATCATGTGCCACAATATCAAAATGTTTCACGTCATTATCTTTTATCATAACTTTATGTATGCTGTTGACGCCAACTTTTTTACTTTCACCTAATAATTTATATAATCTTGATGTTTCTTGAATGATAATATCATGCCTATAATCTTTATCATATACATTATGCGATTCATCATCTTCTTTTTGTACACAATCTCCTTGCGAAAATAGCATATTATTCATTCCACAGCAAGTTCCTAGTAACGGAATATCATTTTCAATTGCATATTTGGCAACATAAATTTCATGTTTTCCCGTCTGCCAACCGCCTTGCAAAATAAATCCATTACATAAACTTAAAATACTATGGAAATTTTTCTTTTCTTTTTCAGTCATTTCTTCATTATAATTAATGTTGGTTGGCAAAACGCCAATAGCAACAGCACCATTTTTAATCATTAGTTTTCTAAAATCATCTGTTATCTTTTGTTTTGTCCACAAAGACTTCGCGTCATTAATTGGTTTTCCTATAATTCCTACTATTGTCATAATTTTTTCTCCATACATTTAAAATTCTTCGCTGTTGAAAAATAAATGATTTACAATGTTCTATAATTATTTTTATCTGCTCTGTTATCCATTTCTCTATCAAACTGCTCATTTTTATAAAACCAATCTGTCTTTTTGTCCTTTGGATTTGCTTTTCTATTTTTATCTAATAATAGGTCAAACAGCACTGCTACTGGTATGGTAATTCCTATTAATGCTATAAAGGTATTTAGATACATTCCCGCATTGGACATATTCATATCTGAATTAGCTGTTATTAAGGTTGTGATTCCTGTCATTAAATTGGTTCCAAAATACATGCCATAACCCAATAAATAGATAAGAGCACCTATCATTTTCCTTTTTATGATAAGTAGCATACATGCTAATACCACAAATAATAAAATGATTTCCAATGTTTGATTCAAGGGTTCAATCCCTCCAAAATTTGCTCCTAATTCATAGGTAACAGCAACGATAATTCTAAAAGCCCAAAACATTGCCATAAACATAACTAATAACCATGTCGAAAAATTTTTCATTTGTTTTTCCTCTCTTTCTTTATTTTTGGAACATGGGACATGGGGACGTAGATAATGTCCCTTAATACTTAAAATTATTAACTTACTGTATCCTATATTATTTTTGTAACACCGCGTAAGCGACCAAACGAGCATATGCGAGTGCGATTGGAGCAACCTACTACCTTTATAAATCTGGAGGTTGCGACACACAAGGTGTAAAAAATAATATAGGATATAGTAAGTTTATGATATTATTTGATTGGGACATTATCTACGTCCCCATGTCCCAATCCCTCTTTTAAAAAGAAGACGGAAAAATCCGCCTTCTTTCCTTGTTTCTTAGTCTACAAAATCAAAATCATCTTTGAATTTTTCTTTGAAAATTTCAAATACTTTATTTAATATTTCTTCATCTTCAATGCTTACATAAGATTCTTCATCCGCATCTTCGTCAGTATCTTCTACTTTAAGTATTACTACTTCTCCTTCTTCCTCTTCTCCTTCTTCTGTAACAGGTAATAATACTACATATTCTTCTTCGTCCAACTCTACTAAGTCTAAAAATTCAAATTTTACTTCGTTTCCTTCTTCGTCATTTAATATTACTATGTTATCTAATTCTTCTCCTTCAAAGTTTTCTTCCATTCCTTTTCTCCTTTCAAATTTTGTTTCATTATATTTTACAATTAATATAATAACCTATTTTAAATTAATTTTCAATGAATTTTCCCATTTTTTATAAAATTAATTAAAATTATTATATTGTGCATTTCTGTAATTTATAAGAAGACGAAATCGTACGTTTGTACGTTGAGTTTTCTTATGAATTGCAAAAATGTACAAGATGATGATTTTAATTAATTTTTATTTAAATATGTTTCTAGTATATACATAGCAGATATAGTATCCACAATATCTCTTTTTTTATTCTTATTAACCTCTAAAAAATTCATTGTCTTATGAGCTTCCACTGTTGTCAATCTTTCGTCTACCGTTTCTATTTTTAATTGATTATATTTACACTTTAATTTATGAATAAACTCTTGAGTTACCTTTGCTCTTTCTGATATCGTTCCATTCATATTAAGAGGCATACCAACTACAATGGTTTCTATTTCATAAGTTGCTAAAATCTCGTCTAACCTTCTTAATATAACCCTATCAGAGCCATTTCTTTGTATGGTCTCTAATCCTTGTGCTGTAATATTTAAGGCATCTGTTATCGCTATTCCTACCCTTGCTTCTCCATAATCAATTCCTAACATTCTCATCTCTATTTCTCATCTAATCCTATATAATCTTTTACCATTTTTTCTAGCAATTCATCTCTTTCAATAGCTCTTATCTTATTTCTAGCATCCTTATGGCTGGTAATATAAGTTGGATCTCCTGATAAGATATAACCAACAATTTGATTGATGGGATTATATCCTTTTTCCACTAATGATTCATATACTTCTTTTAAAATTTCTCTACATCTTAGATTTTCTTCTCTTTCCACCTCAAAATGCATTGTCTTGTCAAACTCCATTGTTCCTTCCTCCTTCTTCTTTCTTATTCTTCTTTATCTTCCATTTATCGTTTATATATTTTTTATGAAATAACAATTCGTGGGGACCGACAAATTATAGACTGTTAGCAAATTTTTTCAAAAAATTTGTGTTACAGTCTGTTATGCAGTTGGGAGTTATGAATAAAAAATATATAAACGAAAAATGGCTGATTATATATTCGTTATATCACTTTCTTGCACATCTGCATGGTCTAAATACTCCTCTAATTTCTTTAGCACTTCCTCTAAACCAGTCCCTTTATAATAAGAAGATATGACAAAATTCAATTTAGGCATAGCAATTTCTTTACAGCTTGCACCCTTTGGTTCTCTTCCTGACATTTTAACCTCTAAATTTAATTCTTGTCGTTCTTCCTCTGTTAATTCAATTTGCATATTTTCCACTTTTTCTTTGATTTCATTCAAAAAACCTGCCACAGCATTTGCTTCTACGCCAGAGAATGCAATCACAAATTTAGGTCCCATATATCTTACAAACACATAATCTTGTGATAGATTCTCCATAATATATTGACTAATTTGTGTTATTACCTTATTTCCTAATTCTCTACAATATTTTCTATTAATCTCTTGAATATTCGTTATTTTAAACATACAGATGGTTGAAATGGTATATTGGTCAATAATTCTTTTTCCTTCTCCATATAAATATTCCTCTGAATACAAGCCAGTAAATAAATCTTTTCTTACAATTGATTCTAGTGTTTTTTGGTGTACTACTGTTTTTAAAACAGAGACAATATTTTCTTTAATAACCTCTAGTACGGTAGTATCTACATTATCGAAATCGTGTGGTGTTCCACTTTCCATAATCCAATAACCAATATATACATTATCAATATAAAGAGGAAAAAATATAGCTGATTTAGCTCTTCCAAATTCCATTTCTTGGTAAGGCAGTCTTTCATTCTCATTATTTACTGTCACATATTTGGGCGTTGCTGATTGTACACTATCTTTAAACATATCTATATCTTGCAAAGCTTTTAAAGCATTCCAATGTTTTTTATCCACATTAGAAGCCTTTACTTGATATTCTGCTCCATCAAACACGACAATGGTTGAATATTTAATTTCATATCTTTCAATTAATATGTCATTGATTTTCTTGATTTTTTGTTCAACACTTGATGTCTCTCCTATCGCATTGATAAAATCTTGTACAACATATAAATTGGTAATCTTTTGATTCATGTTTTTAAATTTCTGTATCTTTTTATGTATGGCTACATTATATATGACTAATCCCAATACAATTAAGACTAAGATTACTACAACTACTATTATCACAATTTATCCTCCTTTTGTTGAAATGGTCTTTGGTCTATTATAATTTAGAAATTTCTCATTTTATCTAGTGTATAGTTCATGTTAGAAGAAAAATTACCTCTATTATTTGCCTGTGCTGATGGTGGTTGATAGTTTCGACTATTTCTAGGTGCAGAATTTACAATGGGATAAATCATATTACCTAGTTCTTTTAATGTTTGTACAAACATTTTAGAATAGCCTTTTAAAGAAATTTCACATTCAATAATTCCCTCTAAATATCTGATATACGTTTCTTCTTCAAATGGAATGGATACATATTTTATCCTATCTCTATCAAATAATTCTGTCATAAAAGACATAGCAGGGTCATTATAAAATGCCATTCCTCCAATTATCGTTTCATCTTTAATTCCTCTAATTTTTACTACTTTATTTAATACGACTCTCAATTTTGATTCATCTAAGATATTTTTCACTTTTAATTCTTTTAAAAATGCAGTAAGAGGTTGTATGGTTAAAATATCCATACTTTGTACTAAATATGTCTCTTGTGATTGTTTGAAATAGCCTAGTGGTGTATCAAAATCAGTATCAATTAATATTAAAGAATGCTTTTGTAATAATGTTTCTAATATTTTGTCTACATGTTTAATGGCATTGTTTTCATCTGGTAATGAAGTATATACCATAAGATTTTTATTGACACCAATTCCTCTTGCGATTCCTTGTGCAAGTCCTTCAATGCTATGTGTAGCAATTTCTCTTAATGGTTCTTCATTTTTGGTATAAATATAATAAGAATTTCTATTTTGGGTTGTGTCTAATATCGCAACATTAATACCAATAGAAGACATTAACTCTGCTATATTATTCACAATAAATGAGGTTCCATTTTTACCAGTTCCTACAAAAGTTACAATCTTCTTATCTGGCGTTAATAAGTTCGATAAATCAATTTCTTCATAAGTTTCTTGTTCTTGTGAATTCATTTTACTTTCATAAGAATTGGTATCATATGTATGATAAGAAGAATTAGTATTGCTGTCATAGTTATTTGATATATTGCTAACTGTCTGTGGACGGGATTGTGATTCCATTCTAGTTTCAAGAAATCCATCCTCTTCCTCATCGTCTTCCAAATCTTGTACACCTAGTCCTGGTAATACCATTTCTTCTTTGTCTTCTAAGTTTTGTCCTCCTAAGCTTGGTAATACCATATCGTCATCATCATCTTCGTCATCCTCAAAACCTGGCAAAAATGCTTCTTGCTCTTGTGGCACATTTGAAATTGTTTGAGAAGATACTGGCGTCTCTTCGTCATCAAAATCTGATAAAAATGATTCTCTCTCTTGTGGCACATTTGAAATTGTTTGAGAAGATACTGGTGTTTCTTCATCATAAAATCCTGGTAAGAAATTTTCCTCTGGTTCTTGGTCTTCTACCTCTTGTCCTCCTAAGCCTGGTAATACCATGTCTTCTGGCTGTTCTTGTATTTCTGAAACAGGAGCAGGATTTTTTCTTGGTCTTCCTCTTCCTCTTTTTGCTGGTTGTGCTGAATCATTTGTTTCTGTTATGGTTGAAACAGGATTCTTTCTTGGTCTTCCTCTTCCTCTTTTTACTGGTTGTACGGTCTCTTGTGCAACTGGTTGTGCTGTTTGCTGCATGATTGGTTGTTCCACCGGCTCTTGCCTAACTATTTGTTCTACTTGTTGCATCGTTGGTTGCACTGTTCCTTGTGGTATTTCTTCTATGTCATCTAAATCTTCAAATCCTTCTATGATTGGCTCAGGTTTCGCATATTGTTGGGTAAATGCTGATGGTTGTTCTTCCCTTTCTCTTGTTTTTGGTATAGTAGGTTGTACTGGTTGTTGTGTATAAGTTTCTACACGGTTTACTGGCTTTTGTCTTGCTAATTTTTTACTTTCATTCATATTAACTGCTGATGGTATGACAACTGGTTTTGAAAGTATTTTTTCTTTATTTTGTGATTTTAATAATATCTGACTTGGTCCGTTGTCTTCTTCATTTTTCGCTTTTCGCAAACTATCTGAAACCGTATTATTGAAAGACATTATTTTTTGATACTTTGGTGATTTTTCTTCTAATACAGCACGTACATTCAATGGTAAAAACTTAGCTATAATTCTTAATTGTACATCATTATACTGTGCTGCTATATTATTAAAGCTTTCGATATATCTATCTTCATTTTTTCCTAGCCTTTTATAATGAGCAACAATGTTTTGAATTTCCATCTCACTGACATCGTTCTCATTTTCTGCTTGATAGCTTACATCTTCTGTGTCTATCTTATAATAAGCTTTTGCCTCTTTTTTGGTACGTGGTTTATTGATTAATCTACAAACCTCATCTACACTTCTATCATTTCCTATAATAACATCATAAATTCCAATCCCAAATAATTTTACTAACATTGGTTCTGATTTCGTTCTTCTATCAGAGCAAATTAAAATAATAGGCGTGTCATTTCCCTTTACGTTAGAAGCCTCATCACTAATATTGTCTAATTTTTCAAAAATAAATTTATCAATTTGTTCATATTGTGTATTGGTAAAAGCTTCTAAATCTTCACTTATCACAATCCTATCATAAGTTTTATCTTTTTGTAATTCTTTTAATATTGCATTAAAGTAATATACATTTTTGTAAGAAATAATTTGTTTATATTCTTTTTGATATTTCTTTACAATCGATTCTGATATTTCTTCATTACTTACAGCAAATAAGACTTTCATTTGTTACCCCCTTCCAAATTTTACAAACACTGCAAAAGCAAGTGGTAAAACTTGGCATATAATTAAAAGTGTGACACATGTTACGATAAATGCCATACCTCTTTCCAATGTGTCTAGCTTTCTAATACCAATTACATATTGGTGAATTGCTCCAATGGCAATTCCTAAAAAGCATATCGGTATACTATAAATTCGAACTATATTTAAGATATAAGCAACCGTTCCATATGTGTCAGAACCATATTTAGCCTTGTAATCCTCTAAGGAATTCGCTGTTTTTTCTTTTATTTCTACAATTTTGCTTTCTGTTTCATCATCAATTGCTTTATCTTCTGCATAAGTTTTGTTAGCTATAAAAAACACTCCTATCATCAATATTATAATAGTTGTGATAATAATTGCTTTTTTCATGATTTCTGCCCCTTTCTTGAGTCTTCTTGTTGGCAAATTTTCCCTTATATTCAAACTTACCCCTATATCATACAATAAATTGTAAAAAATAGCAAGAATTTTTTACAATTTATTGTATAAATATTTCATA
Organism: uncultured Clostridium sp.; assembly: GCA_948472955.1. GTDB lineage: Bacteria > Bacillota > Clostridia > TANB77 > CAG-508 > CAG-269. The sequence continues at coordinate 9,831 of CAOKVW010000039.1, forward strand.
TGACTATAAACACCATTTGCCCAGTTTTTATCAGTTGCATATTTGGTATTAATACCACTTAAAGTTGGACCATTATAATAAGTTCCTGCTGCTTTTTCTCCTCCATAAATATTGGTTCCTTTTGGATTGATATAATATTTTACAAATACCCTAGCAATTAAATCAATGCACTCTGCATAACCAGAAAATTGGTAAGCACCATTGTATGGATTGGAGTCATAAGCACCATATCCAAACAAATTTCCTTTATTTTTAGCAATCTGAGAAGTTCCCCAGGCACTTTCATGAATCCCTACTGCTGCCACAAAAACACCATTAATATGATATTGCTGTTCTATGTAATAAAAATATTCTGCATTGTTTTGAAATATTTGATTGCTGTCTTTTTTATCAGATAAAATCTTTTTAAATTGTTCTAATGTTAAACCACTTGGTTGATTCAAAGCCATATCAAAGCGTAAACCGGCCATTAACTCTGTTTTACTTTTTGCTGTTTTTACTCCCTTTTGTTTTTCCTCTTTTGCATTTGGATTGATGTAAGTAGTACATTCTGATTTTACATAACCAACTGTGCTTGAACAAGAAATTCTAAACCAGTCATCTTGTATGCCTAATAATTTTAATTCATTCCCTTTTGACAAAGTGGCTATTTTTTGTGATTGTTCCTTTGGCTCCACCATAACAGACAATCGGTCTGATGTAACATATACGGTATCCCCTACTTTTGCTTTGTAATGGCTAGTATAATTCGCTGTGCCAATTTCAACAATTTTATTCACAGAGGCTTTGGTTATTTTACTAGCAATTTGCTCCTCTGCAACTAATTCCTCTTCTTGGTATGTTTTTTTGATAGTGAGCTCTTGTTTCCCTTCTCTTCCTTCTTGGATTACTTGTATCGTTCCTTTTGGTAAATTTGCATTATTTCTATACTTTGTTAGGTATTCTAAAGTTGCTTCTTGTACGATATATTCCTCTTTTTGTCCTTCCTTATTATTTTGCCTAATAATTTTTTCTATATCTATTTTTTGTGCTTTACTTATTTTTATTTTTTCTGGCTTGGATACGGTTTCTGATGCATATACATTATTTTTTGCAAAATATTGGTTATAAATGATAAGTATACCTAATACAATAATGATAAAAGCTAAAAGAATACCTGTATTTTTTAGCCCATTTTTCCTATAAACTTTTTGCACACCTTTCGTTTTATCTTTTGCTTTCATTAGCTTGCCTCCCTTTCTTATGGACAAACCTAGTTTGAAAAACTGTTTTTTCAAACTTACCTATTCATATTTTACCTTTTTCTATTTTTTTTGTCAATGGAAATTTCGGCTTTGGAGGAACTCCCCCCTGAAAAAGCCGAAACGCAAGGAGAAAATTGTTACTGGTCAGCCTACTTCTACATTTCTTAATGAGAAAGCTTAATATATTATTTTTGAAATACCGCGTAAGCGACTAAACGAGCAAAGCGAGTGCGATTGGAGCAACTTACAGACTAGTATATTTATTCTGGAAGTTGCGACACACAAGGTATGAAAAAATAATATATTAAACTTTCTCATAAGAAAACAAATAATAAGGCTGACTAGTAACAGAAAATTAGCAAAAAAACAAAACTTAAGGCAAAGAACTCTTGATTTTATTAAAAATTTATACTATGATAGAATCATTCCTAAGGGAGGACAAAAAATATGAATAAGAAAAAAAAGATATTAACCATAATTGTTATTTTGTTATTTATCCTTGTCATCATTTTTACTTATTTATTTTGTCAAAAACAGGTAATAAAAAGTAATTTTGAAAAGCAAATTTTGCCATTTGCCAACAAAAATGATAAAACTGTTTTTCAAGTTAATAAAATAGTATTATTTAGCAATTGCGATGCCAAGAACAAAACTGGTTCTGCTAGTAATTTTACGATAGAGAATCTTTATCATTACACAGATATGGCACTCTTCCTTAACCATTCTTCTACCAAAGAGAAAACATTAGAAAACACTTTAAAAAAAGTAACCATTAATAATATTCAATATATTACTCCACCTAATACACGGAGAACCAAAATTGTACTTTAAACCCTTAAGTCAATTCGCAAAAGGTGGTTTTATAGAAGAAAATGAAATACAAGAAAATTTAGATTTTATCATTACGTCTGAAGATGAGGCTAATCTAGATATTCCTACTTTATATAATAATTTAGCTAACCCTATCACTCTTAGTTACGTCAATCAAAATATCAAATCAGACTACACCATAACTGACACCACTAGCCCTATCACTTATGATGGTTCTCTTCTAAAAAAATGTAATATTGATTTAGCTTCTATTTCATGTAAACTCTCTTTTGATGTTTATATTACCAATCATTTAGAGGAAGAATTTAAAACTACTGTATTCATAGATGTACCATTGGAATCACAAGGCAAAACCATTTATGACGGAAATATTCATGTAACCGAAAATTGTAATTTTGCCTTTTATCGCTATCAATAATAGGAGGATTAAAAAATGAAAGAAACTTTACCAATTGCAGAACAACTAAAAAAGAAATACCACAAAACGGAGGAAGTTACCAATTTTAAAGATATGTTATATCGTTCTGCTGACATTTACCGTTCTAGAACTGCTTTTAAAGTAAAAGATGAGAATGGTAATATTGTTAGTATTACATATGAGCAATTTAAAAATGACATCGTATCTTTAGGGACAAGTTTAATGGAAAAAGGTTTTTTAAATAAACGAATTAGTGTCATTGGAAAAAACAGTTACCAATGGTGTGTTTCCTACTTGGCAGCTAGTATTGTTGGCATTGTTGTTCCCATTGATAAAGAACTCCATACCGATGATGTGATTAATTTTATGAACGTTTCCCAAACCGTTTGTATTTTAGGAGATAACAAAAATTTAGATAGCGTTTTAAACCATATTGAGAAAATTGAAAATCCAGATACTCTTTTTGTGTCTTTTGACAAAAAAGATAATGCCAATTCTTTTGACAATTTATTATCAGCTGGAAAAACTGCTTATGAAAAAGGAAACCACGATTTTGATAGCATAGAAATTAATCCAGATGAATTACGCATTTTGCTATTTACTTCTGGGACAACCGGAAATGCAAAAGGCGTGTGCTTATCGCAAAGAAATATCTGTTCCAACATTTTATCGACTTATGGTATTGTTAAAGTAAAAAGGAGTGACTTATTCTTCTCTATTTTACCATTACACCATACTTACGAATGTACGTTAGGATTTTTACTGCCAATTTATAGTGGTGCTAGTATTGCTCATTGCGAAGGATTACGTTATATTACCAAAAATCTAGGCGAATTCCATCCTTCTGTTATTTTGTGTGTTCCTCTATTACTAGAAAATGTACATAAAAATATTGTCAAAAATATGAATCAGTCTTTACCTGAAAAACATAAAAAACCAGAAGGAAATCCCTTTAACGGTTTACCTTTCTATTTAAAGAAAATCGTAAGAAATAAAGTAAAAAATACACTTGGTGGAAGGCTTCGCGTGTTTATTGTTGGTGCTGCTGCTGCTAACCCTGACATTGTTTCTGATTTTAAGGATTTAAAATTGATGACCCTACAAGGTTATGGCTTAACAGAATGTTCTCCTCTTGTAGCTGGTAATACGGATTTCTTCCAGAAAGATGATGCCGCTGGTCTTCCGATTCCTAATGTGGAATACAAAATTGATAATCCGAATGCAGAAGGTGTGGGCGAAATTTTGGTTAAAGGTCCTAATGTGATGCTTGGCTATTACGAAGATGAAGAAAAGACAAAACAAACCATTGTAGATGGCTGGTTCCATACAGGAGATTTAGGAAAAATCGATGAAAATGGCTATTTATATATTACTGGTAGATGTAAAAGTGTAATTGTTACAAAAAATGGTAAAAATATTTATCCAGAAGAAGTGGAATATTATTTGAATGATAATCCTTTGATTTCAGAAGCTCTTGTTTTGGGAATTCAAAAAGAGGATGATGATGAAACGTATATTAATGCTCAAATTTATCCTAATATAGAGGCTATTACTGAATATTTGAAAGGTTCTGTTCCTACCAAAGAGGAAATTTGGAAAATTGTTTCTGATGCCGTTTCAAATGTTAATAAAAAATTGCCTAATTATAAACATATTAAGAGCTTCGGCGTTCGCGATGAGGAGTTTGAAAAGACTACGACCCAAAAGATTAAACGCTATGGGGATAATATGAAAGTGGAGAAAAAGGATAAATAGTATTTAGATACAAAAGACTCATACAATTGTAAAAAACAAAAGTATGAGTCTTTTTCTTAACTTTTTTCAATATCCATTTTATTTTTTCAAACTTTTTTGATTTTCTTTTTCTAATTGCTTTAAACTCTTTTGAGGTGTAGGTAACTCTTCTGGCATTGTTCCGACCAGCTTCTTTAATTGCTTTCCTAACAATTTTACCAACATTGTAATGAGTTTTATTTGCTTCTTTTTCAGTTTGAATATTATCCTTTTTCAATTTTTGTTCAGTTTGTGATATTCTAAATAAATTTGCAATAAGCTCATCACTTCCCATATTATCTAAAATATCTTCTCTATATCTTAGTCCTTTTCTTTTAGCAATATC
>CAOKVW010000040.1 GCA_948472955.1 uncultured Clostridium sp.
TTTATCAACATTACAAAGGATATAGCAGTATTGATGAAGTAAGAGATATGAACATAGATGGTATATCAGGAGGCGTATCTGGTCTTCCAGAAAGCTTTTTAAGCCAAGTAGCACAAACAGATGGAGATTACTTAGAGCAAGTAACAGAGCACAAAGTGCCAAGAGCCTGTGATAGTATCTGGATATTCTTCCAAGGTAAATCCATTCGTTTAGCCTTTTTATCTTTTGGAACAGAAGGAGAGCTAAAAAGAGTATGCCAAAATATCTATAAATACAACAATCCGGGACAATTGTCAGACACCAATGGTTATAAAATCAATGAAATGAAAGACGGTTCTCGTGTCGTTGTAGTTAGACCAAGTTTCTCTGAAACATGGGCATTCTTTGTCAGAAAGTTTGACGTAAAGCGTTCTACACTAGAGCAATGGTTTAAAGGAGAGCCTGGTTGTGATGACTCGATTGAATTACTAAAATATTTAGTAAAAGGAGCTAGAATCATATCCATTACAGGTGAACAAGGTTGTGGTAAAACCACCATGCTAATGGGAATGATAGAAAATATTTACGAAACCATGAACATCCGTGTTCAGGAAACAGCTTTCGAGCTTCACTTAAGAAAAATTTATCCAACTAGAAACATCCTAACTTTTAGAGAAACCGAAACCATATCAGGACAAGAAGGTTTGGACGTTCAAAAGAAAACTGACGGTTCGGTAAACATCATCCGGAGAGGTTGCAACAGACCCCGTAGCATCTTGGATGATACAAGCAGCCCAAGTTGCTTCTAAGTTTACGTTATTTACACACCACGCAAAGACTTTTCCAAACTTAGTAACAGCATTAAGAAACTCCATGTTAAGAACAGGTGTATTTAAAAATGAAAAAACAGCAGAAGAACAAGTCGTACAAGTTTTAAACTTTGATATTCACTTAACCAAAGACTTTAGAGGAAAAAGATATGTAGAAAGAATTACAGAATGTATACCAGTAGAAGAAAAAAATGAATATACCTTTGACCACAGAAAAGAAAAAACATTAGAAGGAAAATTTGATAAATTTTTTGATAATGCAACACGCTATTTTGAAAAAATAACAGATAGACAATTATACATATATAGAAATATATTAGAATATGTGGATGGTGAATACATTATTACCAATCCAATTACAGAAGAGAATTTAAAACAAATGAGAGCTAACATGGATGAAACTGATTTAGAAAAATTTGACCAATTTGTAGAAAGACATTGGAAAAATAAGACAAGACAAACCGTTTCAGTCAGTAGCTCAGTAACAGAAGAAAAACCAAAAAGAAGAGGAAGAAGACCAAAAACAGAAGTATAGGGAGCTCGGGACATGGGGACGTAGATAATGTCCTTACCCAGTGAATATTCAAATACAAATTATAAAATGGATGAAGGGGGACATTATCTACGTCCCCACGTCCCAAGAGAAGAGGTGAGATAACAAGTGAATAATACCATGATATTTTACTTAATGGGTGGTTCAGCAGGGGCATTTGTATTGATTCTTATTGCTTATGTAATGCTTTCCAAAAAAATGCAAAAGTCTGAATACAAGAAGATACAAGAATTACAACAAGGAACCAAAGAAAATAAATTTTCAGCCGAGATATTATTCCAAAAATTATATCTTACCTACATAAAAATACCATTTATCAAAAGATATGTCTTAAAGGTAAGAAGAAGACTGGAGATTGTTAATATAGATGATGAATATAACACGAGAAAAGGAACCGCTAAAATATTAACCAAGGCACTTGCTATCATAATACCACTTCTATTAGTAACCATTTGGATGACAGCCTCCAATTATTTGTTAATGTTTATTTTATTAATATTTGAATTATTTATGATAGATGTGTTTATTGATGGTTCTGTTGATAAAATCGATGATAAAATATTAAAAGAGCAAATTGACTTTTTCTCAGAAATTAGGCATGCTTATCATGAATACAACATGGTAGAAGAGGCAGTTTACCAAGTATCCCAAGATGATGAAAGAAATGTATCTGCACAAGGAGAAAAAATATACGAAATACTAATTTCAGAAGACCCAGAAACAGAATTAGAAAAATACTATGATATTGCACCAAATAGCTTTTTGAAAGAATTTGCAGGAGTTTCCTATTTAACCAAAGAATTTGGTGATAGAAAAGTAGATGGAGCTTCCTTATATTTAAAAAATGTTAATAATATTACACAAGAAATGCAATTAGAGATTTTAAAAAGAGATAAATTAAATTATGTATTTCAGAGTTTATCTGTCATTTCTATTGCACCAGTCTTGTTATTAGAACCATTGAAAAATTGGGCAGTTCACAACTTTTCTTTTACAGCAAGTTGGTATCAAGGAAAACCAGGAATGATTGTACAAATTTTAATTTTGATTTTAACCTTTGCTTCTTACATATTAGTTAGAAAATTAAAAGATAATGGCTCAACAGGGATTAACACAAAAAATACAGAAAATCCATGGCAAGCTAAATTATATAAAAAGCCAATGATTAAAAAAATAGTGGATTTATTTATACCAAAGGTGGGGTCAAAAGAATATAGAAAAGTACAACAATATTTAAAAGATTCCGCATCTTCACTTAAGATGGAATGGTTATACATCAATCGAATTACGATGGCAATTGTAACTTGTATTGTTTCTATCTTTTTATTTGGTCAATTACATAGAATTGCGGTTAATTACATCTATTCAGAGCCTACTACAGACTATGACCTTATTGGTGGATTGTCGGAAAAAGATGAAAAGAAAGCAATGGAAGTTACCAAAGAGGATAACAAGATTTTAGACCAATTTAGAGGAAAACTAAAAGCACAAACAAAAGAAATAGAAAGAGCAGTTAGAAGATTGAAATATTATGAAGACGCAGAAGATAGCGAAATTGATAAGGCAGTAGAAAGAATTGAAGGAAAGTTACAGGTTATTAATAGCGAATATTTACAATGGTTTGAAGTATTATTAGCTTTTGTATTTTCTATCATTGCTTATATGTCACCAATTTGGTTGTTGATTTTCCAAGTAAAAATGAGACAACTAGAGATGGAAGACGAGGTAATGCAATTCCAGACAATTATATTAATGCTTATGAGAATCGAAAGAGTGAATGTTGAAATTATTTTGGAATGGCTAGAAAGATATTCTAATATTTTCAAAGCACCAATTACAAGATGTGTGAACAATTATGAAGCTGGTGCATGGGAAGCGTTAGAAGCGATGAAAGAAGAGGTAAGCTATACACAATTTATTCGAATTATTGAAAGTATGCAAGCAGCTGTGGAAAAAATACCAATTAGAGATGCTTTTGACGAATTAGATTCAGAAAGAGATTATTATCAAGAAAAAAGAAAAGAGTCAAATGATAGATTGATTAAAAGAAAAGGTATGATAGGAAAAGCAATTGGTTTTGCTCCTATGGTATGTATGTTTGTTGGTTATTTGATTGTTCCATTGGTATTCATAGGATTGACCAGTATGTCTTCGTCTTTCAGTTCCATGACAGCAGCAAAATAAGTTAGGAGGAATTGGCTAAATGGAAAATGCATCAAAAGCCTTAATTATGGCAGGAAGTGTTTTGATTGCTTTAATGATAATTGGAGCTTTACTACTGATGTTTAATAGCTTGTCTAGTTATCAAGATACGAATACACAAACGGCAAGAGAAGCACAGATAATTGAATTTAATAATCAATATGAAACTTTTAATAGAAATGATGTGAGAGGTAGCGATTTATATTCGTTGCTAAATAGAGTGGTTGATTATAATAGAAGAAAGTCAACGAGTGGAACAGGACCTAGTGATGAAGGTGCTAGTATTGCGTTTGATCCTATGACGATTAGTTATGATTTAAAACGGTCAAGAGAAACAATTAACATGGAAAGGAACAACAAATAAATTGTTTGGTGGTGACTATAGAAACTTTGAGTTGAATGGTGTTACTGTAAATCAATTTGAAAGAGACATAGAGAAAGAAATAGAAGAAGTAAAGCAAACTGCTATCAATGAAAATAGTATGCAAAATTTGGCATCGGGAATCGATAAGCTATTTTTAGAGGAACCTATAAGAGATGATGATTTATGGACAGCTATTAAGTTATGGAATGCAAATGCAAAGAAAGTAGTAGAGATACCAGATGAAAGACAGGCAAAACAAAAATATAGTAGTCAAATAAATACACCAATTAATCAAAACAATATATATACTTATTACGAATATATGCAATTTAAAAGAGCAAGATTTAATTGTGAAAAGACAGAATACAATCCAAAGACAGGAAGAATTATAAAAATGAAATTTGAATTTAATGGAAAAATTGAATAAGAGGATGGGAGAAAGAAAGAATGGAAAATGCATCAAAAGCTTTACTTATGGCAGCAGGCGTATTGATAGGCATGTTGGTAATATCGTTGGCAGTGTATTTATTTATATCTTTTGGAAGCACCTCAGCAGAGATACATAAACAGAATGAAGAACAACAAATAGCCCAATTTAATAGTCAATTTGTTTCCTATGAGGAAAAAAGATGTACGATTTATGATGTTGTTACAGTGGCAAATTTGGCAACAGAAAATAATATATATTATGAATTAAATCAACCAACAAAAGGGAAAGATAACTACATCTCAGTTGAGATACAAAATGCATCTAGTGCTGGAATAACAACAGTTAGACAAGGAAAATATATTGAGGGTAATCCTACTAATAAAGTAGAGTATAATGAGATAATACAACAGGATTTATTAAAAATGAAAAAAGAAATTGATACAGAAACTAAAGGAACTCTTTTAAGAGAATATACAATTAAAGCATCAATAAGTCCAACCACACAAAGAGTTTATGAGGTTGTATGTGCTTTAAAATAAACCAAAAACTAATAAAATTTTACAAATTTTTCACATAAAATAGTTGAAAAGTTTCATAAAAAGTGATATAATAAAAAGGATAAGATATGAAAAAGTTAGCAATATTTTTCTTAATAATTATTACAAGCATTGTGGGGATTTCGTACCTATACTTAAATTATAAATCTAATTACAATATAGCTCGAAAAGAGAATAGGCAATTTGAGACTTATGATGGACAAGAAATCTATGGCACAGAGCTTACAACAATTATCAATAAAGCAATGGATAATAATCAAAATAATGAAATACAGAAAGATAACAAAGGGAATTTTATCGATAATGACAGTAATTCTATTCAAATTGATATAAAAATGTTAGACAATGAAAAGACTTATAATATGGAAACCTTATACAATGGCGGAATGGACAAGTTTGTACAATTTTATAGTGAAATAAAATTTAAGTGTACAAAGTTAGATTATCACAAAGTTACTAATAAAGTAAAATATATGTTATTTGAACAAATAACACAATAAAAATTAAAACAAAAGTTAAATTTAAGGAGGAAAAAATTATGGAGAATGCATCAAAAGCACTAATTATAGCAGGAGCTATTTTATTATCAATTTTAATTATATCATTGGGGATTATGATATTTAATCAAGCATCAGGAATTGTAAATAACAATTCATTAAGTGAAGCGGAAATATCAACATTTAATAATAAATTTACGCAATTTGAAGGCGGTAATGTAAGAGGTTCTAATGTAAATGCTCTAATTACAGCTGTTATTTCTAATAATAATGCAGCTATTAATGCAGGAGAAGATAATAAATTAATTGAGTTACAACTTGACTCAAGTAGTGGGATTACACTAAAACAAGTAGATGCTAAAGACGGAAAACCCAAATATACAAGTGCTGTATCAAAGAAGGCTCAAGGAGGAAAAGTGTATCCAGTTTCAATTGAAGAATATGGACCAACTGGATTAGTTAAGAAAATAAAAATAGGAAAGCCTCAATAAAAAGAAGGATGTGTTTCTATGGAAAATGTAACAGAAGCCTTACAAATGGCATTTGGAGTATTAGTATTTGTCGTAGCATTATCCATAAGTATCAACGCCTTTGGAGAAGCAAGGCAAACCTCTCAAATTATATTAGACTATAGAGATAGAGAATATGATTACACATATGTAGGAGATAATGATAGAACAATGGAAAGAATAGTATCAGCAGAAACCATCATTCCTTCTATTTATAAAGCTTATAAAGAAAATTATAAGATAGTATTTAAAGATGACAAGGGAAATGGACTTGAATTATATACAAAGGCAGAAACAAATAATAGAGGAAATGAAAAGTCAATATGTTCTATTGATTTGGAAAAAGACATAGTAGGAAATGACGAGCAAAAAGAAAAATTTATTAGAGCTTGGCTTATGCGGTAATGCAAATGAACAAGACGTTGGAGATTTACAAAGATTTGGTATCTTTTTAAATTCTAGACAAAATTTTTACGATACAATTAAAGGAAAACAATTCAAAGAATTTTTAGGTATATATTATCAAGAAGAGTTAGATTTCGTCAACATGCAAAAAAATAATCAACAAAATGGTGGACAAGTAACAGAGACAACAGGCACACCAGACACCAATAAAACTAAAAAAAGAGTTATAACATATCAAGAAATTTAATTATACTTTAAAAGTATGATAAGGAGGGAAAAATGGGTGATACATTAATAGTAGTAGTTGTAATAGGATTAGTAGCAGTCTTAATGTTTGTATTTCCACTAATGACAATGTCTGATAGAACAGATGATATTTCTCAATTAGCAGTAGAAACAGCTACAACGGAATTTGTAGACGATGCTAGGACATCAGGAAAATTAACGTTAGATAAATATAGTAAGTATGTAGAAAATATTTCCTCCACAGGAAATGCCTATGATGTAGAAATGGAAATAAGAGTATTAGATGAAAATCCAGGAAAGAAAACAACACAAGTAAACTCTAAAAAGATTGGAGAAAATGTATATTATTCTATGTATACATCACAAATATTAGATTACTTAAGAGACAATAACAATAAAGGAGTATTACCATTAAAAGAAGGCGATATTATTATCGTTAATGCCAAAAATGATGGTACTACACTTTCACAACAATTAAAAAATTTCTTGTATTCAGTAACTGGAAATGACACCTACACGATTGCGGCAGAACATGCTGGTATTGTTACTGCAAATGGAAGTGGAACAGGAAATTAAAAAAGTAAACATGGCTTGTAATATTAATTACAAGCTTATTTAATACAAAGGAAAGATGACTATGAAATTACAAAATTTAGGTGTTATATTTATCATTATAATATTGCCTATTTCGATACTTTTGAATGCCTATACAAGAAATCATATCAAAACATTAAGTTTGCAAACATCGTATGATACGAAATTAAATAATGCGACTTATGATGCTTTAAAAGCATTTCAATTAAACACAGTTAATAGCGATACCTCTGATTTGGCAAACTCAAAATTGCGTGATATAGAAGCATCTGCTAATACATTTTTTAATTCCGTTGCAAGTAATTTTAATATGGCAGGATACAATCAAGATATATTAAAAGAATATGTGCCAGCATTGGTGTATACTATGTATGATGGTTACTATATTTATTCACCTTATACAAATACATTGGATACTACAAATAAAGATAGTACTCAGGAAGCAGATAGTGTAATTCTAGATAATAGCGATGATAATCAGGCAACGTATAAACACGGACAAAAAATTTCAGGAATAAAACCCTATATCTATTATAGTTGTAGATATGTACAAAATAATGGGAATGATTTCATTATTACCTATTCTTTAGATAATTATATTACGATACAAGGACAAATTAATAATAAGTGGGTGTTTGATTATGGATATTTGTTGGATAATATTACTAATACAGACGGAATTAAGTATCGTGGTGTAACAATTGATTTAAATGACCAAGTAGAAGAATATGTGTATGACCCAGATGAAGAGGATGCAAGTAAGGCTCTTAAAAAGTTACCATGTATTAAATTAAATGGTGTAAAATATTATAAAGACGATAGTAATGAATGGTTTTCTATTTTAAATGGGAAAAAATATAAACAAGATAGTTTCACTGCAAATACTACAGCTGCAATACAATATTATAAAGATGCTTATAACTTTAAACAAAAAATACTGAACAAAAATTGGACAGATATTGATAGGAATAGACATAATGATGGCTATGGAATAGGAGAATTGAAAACAAGTAATGCAAAAGATGATACCATTCAAGCAGAAAATGATACAGATAGAGAAAGAAAAATAAAAGAAAAGTTTGGAGATTATAAAATATTTGATTTTGGTGATTACAACACTGGTAAAAGCATAGAAAACCCAAATTCTAATTTTAATCAACATAGATTAGCAGTTATTCGTTATTCAATTGAAAAAAACTTATCCATTGCGATTGCAAACTATAATCATTATTCAAGTACCACATCAGCTAACTTTTTAATGCCTGCTTTAAAAGAAAATGAATGGGAAGAAATTATAAATAATGTTTCAATCATTAGCTTTTTACAAGGATTAAACATTGGCGGAAAAATATATAATGGATATTCCATTGTAACCAATAATAAAAATCAAGAAGTTGTGAAGGAAGATTCCATTTATATTTTAACAGGTGATAATCAATATCATAGACCTAATGATAAGGATTTAGTGAATAGTACTAACATAAAAGGAGGAGTCCTAAATATAGATTTAGAAAGAAAATCCAATACAGCTAGTGATGGACAACCCATATATTTTATACCAAGAGGTGATAGGCTTACCTATCCAGTAACAGGCTGTTATGAAAGTATTGTAACACAAACAAAAGTAGAACCAACGGATAATCTCTATCAATACATGGAGGATAAAAGAACATTGGCTACAGCATATTACACAGCATTAGGAAGAGAACGTTATGGTATGTATAAAACAAACAATAATCCAGATACAATAAAGGAAATATTTGGTGTAACTGAATAATTAGTAAGATTGCCAAAATAGGGTTCGCGATTGCCCTTTTGGCAATTTTTGCGTTTTCCAATGTTTTTCTATTACCATTCAAAGCTATTAATAAATTTTTAGATAAGAGAAGAAAAATGTCAAAAATTGCGATGAAAAGTACAAAAAATACAATTGAAAATATTGAAAAAATACGAAAAATATGATATTTTGTTTCTACCATTTAATTTTATAAGAGCTCTAAAAAATTAATTCAAAAAAATTAATTCAAATTATTTTTTCAAAAAAATCGAATTCAACCAGAACAAAATAATAAAATTTTACCCAAAGGGTTGTTTTTGTCATGCCTTTTTGGTAAAATAGAAAAAAGGACCGTATCATGAGATAGCAAGACTAAAAAGAGATTATCAAAATAAGATTTTAACAGAAAAGATGGAAATGCATTTTATACAAATACCAAAATTCAAAAAAGAGAAAAGAGGAGTAGAAACAAAACTGGAACAATGGATGCAATTTATCAGTCAAACAAATGAAAGGGGGGTAGAATTAGCCATGAAAGAAAATAAAGAAATCAGGAAGGCTAATGAAGAATATGAATATTTAACAGGTGATGCAGCAGAAAGAAGGCTTGCTTTTTTAAGAGATAAGGCAATAAGAGATGAGAAAAGTATAAGACAAGGAGGGAGAGAAGAAGGAAGAGAAGAAGGCAGAAAAGAGGGGAGAATAGAAACGCTTAAACAATTTGTAAATAATATGATAAAAAGAAACATGTCAACAGACGAGATACAAGAAATAACCGGAATCTCAAAAGAGGAATTAGAGCAAATACAGAATATGGAATAAAACAAATATGTGGTATAAGGAAGGAGACGTGATAGATGAAAGAATTTAATTATCAAGATTATTTGCAATATCAGAAATTAAAAGCACAAGAAAAAGTATTTGAGTTGAGAGAGCCAGAAGAAAAATACCATGTACATCAACCACATGATAAAATCTTTAAAACAGTTCTAAATGAAAAAAGGGAAATGGTAGAATTAATAAATAGAGTATTAGAGTTGAAAACAAAATTAAAAGAAGAAGAGATAGAAATATTTAATAATGAACATATCAGTTATATGTTTGAAGGTAGTGCATCAGATATCGTTTATAAAATGAAGGAAAAAGAAATATTTTTTCTAATTGAACATCAACAAAAAATTGAATATAATATGCCAAAAAGAATACTGGAGTATGAAATTGAAACTATAAAAGAAGCAACAAGAGGAAAAAGAATGACAAAACAAGAACATAAGCTACCAAGAGTGATACCAATAGTGATTTATACTGGTAGTAAAAAGTGGAATGTCGAGAAATACATAGAGGAGTGTCAGGAGATATTATCAAAGGCAGATTGTGTGAGGCTGGGAGAATATTATGTGGTAGATGTTAATGATTATACCAAAGAAGAATTAGAAAAAGATAATTTATTTTTGTCTAAAATGTTACTACTAGAAAAATTAAAAACAGGAGAAGAAATATATCAAATGTTAAGTAATGCTATTGAGAAGGAAGATGACAAAAGAAATAGGGATATTTTAAAAAGAATCATTGCTTTTATTTTGGATGAAAAGCTAAATTCAGAAGATAGAAAAAATTTATTAAGCAAATTAGAAAAAGGAGGAAAAAAAGATATGGTGTTGGAAGTAATTAGAAAAGAAAATGAGATGTTAATAAAAAGGGGCAGAAAAGAAGGCAGAATAGAAGGGAGAATAGAAGGCAAAAAAGAAGGAAAAATAGAAATGCTTAAACAATTTGTAAATAATATGATAAAAAGAAACATGTCAACAGACGAGATACAAGAAATAACTGGAATCTCAAAAGAAGAATTAGAGCAAATACAAAAATCTCTTCATTCTATTTGAGGATTCAGTGAGAACAAGACGAACAATCATAAATTTGAATAAAAACAAAAATAGCGTAAATACTAATAATAGCGAAATCTTAAGGAGATAGTTTATGAAAAAAACAATAACCAAGCTAATATTAGTATTTTTTTTGATGGTAATTTATGCCTATACATTATCAATTGAGAATATTCCAGACAACTTAGTCATTTTTGAAGGAGAAAATATTGCCATGAAAACCTTGTTAGGTATCAATATTAAATTAGATTCCAAAACAATGGAAACCGTATCAAGCACCAATAACAATACTATCAGCCCAAAATCAGGAAAAGCAACTTTAGAGGTTAGCTTATTTGATAATATTTCCTTGAAAGATGTCAATGTTGATATTCTTCCTAGAACAAAAGTAATTCCAGTCGGTAGTATAGCAGGTGTTAAATTATACACAAGTGGTGTTTTAGTGGTTGGCATGTCAGAAATAGAAGGAATAGACAATAAAAAATATAAGCCGTATGAAAATACAGGAATCAAAGAAGGGGATACCATTACGCAAATTGACGATATACCGATTAGTTCGACACAAGAATTAATGACAACTGTAAATCAAGCAAAAGGAAAAGCTGTAAAAGTGCAGTATATCCAATCAGAACAAACAAAAGAATGTAGCATTGAGCCAGTTCAAACCAGTGGAAATCAATACAAATTAGGATTATGGGTAAGAGATAGCGCAGCAGGTGTTGGAACCGTAAGTTTTTATGAACCGTCTACCAAGACGTTTGGTGCTCTAGGACACGGAATTACAGATATTGATACGGAGGAGTTAATTAACATTGCTTCTGGAGAATTTGTTACTACTAGAGTTTTAAATATTACCAAAGGAGAAAGTGGGCTTCCAGGAAAAATACAAGGAACTGTTGAAAATCAAAAAAATATCGGAAAAATTTATAAAAATAGTAAATTTGGAATTTATGGAATCGTAGATAATTTGGCAAGCTTAAATATTGATACCTCAAAGGAAATGGAGGTTGCTTTAAGAGATGAAATACAACTGGGAAAGGCTTCGATTCTATGTGGCTTGGATAATCAAAAGGTAGAAGAGTATGAAATACAGATTGAAAAAATTTATAAAGAAAATAATTACGATAACAAAAGTATGCAAATTAAAGTGACAGATGAAAGACTGCTAGAAAAGACGGGAGGAATTATACAGGGGATGTCAGGTTCTCCTATTATCCAAAACGGTAAATTTGTGGGCAGTGTAACTCATGTTTTGGTCAATAATCCGCAAGAAGGATATGCAGTATTTGGAGATATTATGCTGAAACAATCCAAAGAAATAAATTAAAAAAAATAAAAAAAGTATGCAAAAAGTATTGCATATTTTTTACTTTATGGTATAATTTGTTTAGTGAGTACAACAACTTACTAATACAATCCATTTTATTTTAAATTAATAGGAAAGGGGTGAATCAATATTGGAAACAGAAATATTAAACAAAATATTAGTACAAGTTGAAAAAATTGGAACAGATTTGACAGAATTCAAAGGAGAAATGTACGAATTCAGAGATGAAATGCACGAGTTCAAAGACGAAATGTATGATTTCAAACAAGAAGTGTACGATTTATTTGACAAGAATACAAAAGAAATTGCAGATGAAATCCATGAAATTGCAAAAATGACAGCTGTAAAAATGGAAGAAAAAGCAGAAAAAGTGAAAAAAGAAATAAAGCAAGAATTTAGAGAAAAAGTTAGAAAATTTATAGAAATAGAGGAAGCAGAAGAAAAGACCGCATAGAATGTTTGATATCAAAAATCCCTTAGAATGCACTAAGGGATTTAAATTTTTATTGCAATAACATAGGACCGATTTCTGTTACGGTACCAGCTCCTAGTGTCAAAACAATATCATTTTCTTTTACGTTATTTTTAATATAAGAAGCACATTCATTAAAATCTGGAATATACTTTGCTTCTTTTCCTATGGAATGTAGTTGTTCAACCAAATCTTTAGAGGTAATACCATAAAGATTCTTTTCTCTAGCCGCATAAATATCCAAAACAATCACATGGTCAAAATTTAATAAACTATTGGCAAAATCTTTTAATAAATTTTTTGTTCTGCTATAAGTATGAGGCTGAAAAACAACCCAAGAATGATGGTATTTTTTGTGAGAAAGGGATTTGGCAATGGCTAAAATTTCAGTAGGATGATGACCGTAATCATCATAAACGCTCACTTTACCATCCATTTTACCTTTAAATTCAAATCTTCTATGAGCTCCCGTAAATTTTAACAAAGCAGATTGAATTGCATTTTTTTCAATACCATATCGAGTACATAAAGCAATACAAGCTAAAGCATTTAAAATGTTGTGAGTACCAGGAACAGATAGTTTGATTCTTTCGAAAAACGAATCCTTGTGATATACATCAAATTCTGGAAAACCATCTGCATCAAAAATAATATTGTTGGCATGAAAATCAGCATCTTTATTTTGAATTCCATAAGTAATAGGTAGTACATTGGTATATTGAGACAATTCTAAACAACTGGAATCATCTGCATTTAATACCAAGATGCCATCATCTGGCAAAAGTTTGACATATTTAATAAAAGCATTTTTTATATTTTCAAAATTTTTAAAATAATCTAGGTGGTCATTATCAATGTTCAAAATGATTTCTGCTTTTGGACTGAATTTTAAAAAGCTTTCTACATATTCGCAAGCTTCAATAATAAAATGCTCACTATTTCCGACTTTATAATTTCCGCCAAGTGGTTTTAGATAAGCACCAACTTGTATACTAGGGTCTTGCAAGGCTTCTAAAAAACAAAGTGAAATCATAGATGTGGTGGTAGTTTTTCCATGGGTACCAGATATACAAATGGTATCTTGGTAACAGCGAGTTAATTCTCCCAAAAAGTCAGCTCTTTCAATAGTAGGAATACCAAGTCTTTTAGCTTCTATCATTTCAGGGTCATCTTCTTTGATAGCGGCAGAATAAACAATAATATCAGAATTGGCAACGGCTTCTAAATTGTGACCAATCGTAACGTGGATTCCTAATTCATCTAATTTATCGGTTGTTTCCGATTTAGCCCAATCAGAGCCAGTAACGATAAAACCCCAATTTTTTAAAATGGCAGCAATCCCACTCATACTAACGCCACCAATTCCTATCATATGTATATTTTTATATTTTTTGATAGTATCAATATTTGGCATTTGTAAACACTCCTTTTTAACAGATAGATTATATAATTATATGATTAAAAATTCAATAGTTTGGTAAAAATTTAGAAAAATTTCTTATATAGTGACAATTTTGCACCTTGTATATTTTATTAGACAAAAATAAAAAGGTTACAAAATATAAAATCTTATTTTTT
Source organism: uncultured Clostridium sp. (assembly GCA_948472955.1). Taxonomy (GTDB): domain Bacteria; phylum Bacillota; class Clostridia; order TANB77; family CAG-508; genus CAG-269. The sequence continues at coordinate 14,204 of CAOKVW010000040.1, forward strand.
TGTAAAAAAAAGAAGGAAAAACTTTTTTTATGAAGAATAATATAAATGTACATACATAAGAGACAAGTTATATGTACAAAATATTATAAAACTTAAGGAAGGTAGGTGCACTTAGAATGCAAATCACAGATGTACGTTTAAGAAAAGTAAATTCAGAGAACAGAATGAAAGCTGTTGCTTCTGTAACATTCGATAATGAATTCG